>CALCXL010000048.1 GCA_937907595.1 uncultured Pseudomonadota bacterium | reverse complement strand
AGCCCGATCACGATCCGGGGCACGGCGACGCTGCGACCGACCGCCACGGGCTGCCGGCAGGAGATCCGCGGGGAGGCGACGTGCTCCGTGCCGCTGATCGGCCGGAAGATCGCCGACTTCGTGGCGAAGGACGCTGAGAAGGGCATGGACCGCGAGGACGCCATCGACCGGGTGGCGCTGGCGCGGGGGTAGCGCCGGGACCCGTCGACCACGACGCCGAGGCCCCCTACCCCGCCATCTTCGCCAGCATCTCCGTGGCCGTGCCGCGCAGGTGCACGGAGTACAGGTCCGATGCGTCGGTCTGCTCGGGGTTGACCTCCACCATCGTCGCGCCGCCCCGCTTCGCCAGCTGGGGCAGGGCCGCGGCCGGGTAGACCACCGCCGACGTGCCCACCGCCACGAACAGGTCGCAGCCGGCGATGAGGCGGGCGGCCTCGCTGAAGACGGCGTCGTCCAGGGGGTCGCCGAACCAGGTGATCGCCGGCCGCCAGAAGGCGCCGCAGGGGCAATGCACGTCGATCAGGGGAGCGTCGCGGGTGTGGGTGGTGGCCCCGCAGGCATCGCAGCGCAGGCGCCACAGGCTGCCGTGAAGCTCCACCACGTGGGTCGCTCCGGCCAGCTGGTGCAGCCCGTCGATGTTCTGGGTGACCACGTCCACGCAGGGCAGGGCCTTCTGGGCCTGGGCGACGATGCGGTGCCCGTCGTTCGGGGCGCAGGCCCCCACCAGCCCGCGGCGGAAGTTGTGGAACTCCCACACGGCCTCCGGATCGCGATCGAAGGCGTCCTGGCAGGCGTAGCGCCGGTAGTCGTACTGCTTCCAGATGCCGCCGGCGCCGCGGTAGGTGGGCACCCCCGACTCGGCGGACATGCCCGCGCCGCTGAACAGAACGACGCGCTCGAAGTCGGCGAAGCGGGGCACGTCGGCGCGCATGGCGGCTCCGGGGGGGACGGGGGCGGCGATCTTTTGGGTGGGCTCAGCCGTCGCGGGAGTCGAACTCGGCGATCAGCGGGGTGGTCTTCAAGGAGTCGCCGGCGAAGCCCTTGACCTGCGCGGCGAAGGCAGAGAACCAGGGCTGGGACTGCACGTGGGCCAGGGTCTCCGCGTCAGCCCAGCGGGGCATGTGCATGCGGTGCGACGGGTCCTGCTTGCTGCGCACGACCAGGTAGCTGAAGCAGCCGTCCAGGCGGGCGTCGGCGCGCACGGAGCCGATGAAGGCGTCGATCGCGGACCGCCAGGAGTCCTCGTCGCCGTCGTAGTCGTATTCGATCAGGAGTCCGCCAGCCATCTCGCCTCCGGGTGCGGGGGGAGCCGGAATGCTAGCAGCGGTCTGCCGACGGGCGAGGGGACACCCTGCCCCGCCCGGGTCAATTCGCCCCCGGCGAGGGCCCCTCCGGGCCGGCTGGGGCGCCCTGTCCGTCCCGGTGAAGCCACTCCGCTGCCGAGCCGTCGCCGCCGCTACCCGGCACGGTTCGTGCGTTCCAATGAGGGCACAAACCCAGCCCCGGAGGCCATGATGACCGCTCCCCACCCCCCCGCCGAACCCCTCACCGAAGGCCGCATCACGGCCCTGCGGTCGCTCCGCCACCGGATGCACCACCTCTCCGAGCTCAGCGAGCGCCTCCGCGGATTGGCCGCCGCCGAGGGTGCACGTCCGCTCAGCCGCGCCCTGGAGCACGCCGCGGAGACGGCCTACGACGCGCAGACCCAGCTCACCGAGTGCATCACCTCGGAGGGCGGCTTCCCGCGCAGCCTCACCAGCGCCGCCGAGGAGGACGCCACAGTGAGCCCCACGGGCAGCCCGCGCGAGTGGGCGGCGTTGGCGGTGGACGACCTGGAGCAGGCCGGTCGCGAGCTCGCCGACGCGATCGACGCGCCGCTGGACTGGAGCCGGCCCGCCCTGACCGCGCTGACGTCGATCGACCGCAGCGTCGACCAGGCGCGCACGCAGATCCAGGAGTCCGTCGGCCAGCGGAGGATGTAGGGACCTACCCCTTGACCGAGCCCGCCGTCAGCCCCTCGACCAGCTGCTTCTGCAGGGCGAAGAAGAGGGCCATCACCGGCACGCTGACGATGACCGCGCCGGCGGCGAACAGGCCCCAGTCCGTCGACCGATCGCCCACGAAGGCCTGCAGGGCGACGGGCAGGGTGAAGGCCGTCTCCTTGCTCATGAAGGTGGCGGCGAGGATGAACTCGTTCCATGCGGTCATGAAGGAGAAGAGCGCGGTCACGGCGATGGCGGGCTTGCTCAGGGGCAGGATGATGCGGGTGAAGACCATCCAGCGGGACGCGCCGTCCAGCACCGCCGCCTCCTCGAGCTCCCGGGGGATGGTGTCGAAGTAGCCCTTGAGCATCCACACGCAGAAGGGAATGGCCGTCGTCGCGTAACACAGCGTCAGGCCCGTCAGCGAGTTGAGCAGGCCCGCCACGTCCATGAGGATGTACAGGGGGATGGCCATGATCACGCCGGGGAACATCTGGGTGACCAGCAGGGCGTTCATGCCCGCCTTGCGGCCCGGGAAGTCGAAGCGGGAGAAGGCGTAGGCCGCCGTGCAGCTGAGCACGATGCCCACCACGGTGGTGGCGCCGCTGACCAGGATGCTGTTCCAGAGTTGGCGCCAGAAGAGGCCCTGGCTCAGCAGCGCGGTGAAGTTCTCCGCCGACAGCGTGGTGGGGATGGGGTTGGCCGACAGCTCGAAGGCGCTGGACGGCGTCACCGCCATCTTGACCACCCACAGCACCGGGTACAGCGTCAGGAAGCTCAGGGGCATCAGCAGCGCGTGACGCCACCACTGGCCCATCCAGGTCGTGCGGCGGTCGATGTGCTCGGTGACCTTGCCGCTCATGCCACGTCCCCGCCGGTGACCCGCTTCGTCAGCGCCGTGTAGAGCACCAGGATGCCGAAGACGAGGACCGCATAGGCCGACGCGTAGCCGTACTGGGCTTGCCGGGTGAAGGCCCACTTGTAGGCCTCGGAGATGAGGATCTCCGTGCCGCCGTCGGGCTCGCCCGCGGACACCAGGTAGATGATGTTGAACATGTTGAAGGTCCACACCGAGCCCAGGATGATCGCGGGCATCAAGGCGGGCTTGAGCAGCGGCAGCGTGATGTGGCGGAAGCGCGTCCAGGCGCCGGCCCCGTCCACCGCCGCGGCCTCCTCCAGGTCTCGGGGGATGGCGCTCAGGGCGCCCAGGGTCACCACCATCATGAAGGGGAAGCCCAGCCAGGTGTTGGTGGCGACGTTGGCGGCGAAGCTGGTGGCGAAGCGGCTGAACCAGGCGATGGGCTCCACCCCGAACACGCCGAGCACCCCGTTGATCGCCCCGAACTGCTCGTTGAACATGCCCCGCCAGATCAGCGCCGTGATGTAGTTGGGCACGGCCCAGGGCACGATCAGCAGCACCCGGTAGAAGCCCTTGAGCTTCATCCAGGGGTCCCGCAGCAGCAGCGCCAGGCCCAGGCCCAGGGACGCGTGCAGCACCACGTTGACCATCGTCCAGGCCACCGTCACCACCAGCGTGAACCAGAAGGACATGGGGTCGGTGACCCCGTAGCCGTCGCTGGTCAGGATGCGCCAGAAGTTGGACAGGCCCACGAACGTGAAGTCGCCGTCCTTGTGGGCGAAGAGGCTGACGCAGGCCCCGACCACGAAGGGGATGAAGACGACGGTGACCATGCCCAGGAAGGCGGGGGCCAGGTAGGCGTAGGCGTCCAGGTTCCCGCGCACCCGGGCGACGACGTTCTGCCCGCGGCTGCGCTGCACCAGGGAGCCGGCGCCGACCAGGGAGAGGAAGCCGAGCAGGGCCAGGAACGGGGTGGGGTTGGCGGGCTCGGGCGGCGGGCGCAGGAAGGACTCGGCCTCCCGCTGGGCCCGCAGCAGGGCCTCGTCCGGCGACATGGCGCCCCGGAGCACGCTGCGCAGGGCGCGGTTGGCCGGCTCCCAGAGCACGCCCATCTCCGGGCGGTTGGGCATGGGCACCGCGTCGTCGGCCTGGGCGGAGAAGGCGGCCAGGATGGGGTCCCCCGCCACGTCGGGGTGCTGCCGGGCGGCCTTGTGGGCCAGCGCCTGCCGACCCTGGGTGGCGCGGCGCACGGCCCCCGCTTCCCCCGCTAGAGCTTCGGCGACGGCCTGCACGGCAGCGTCACTGGCCTCGCTGTTGGCGGCCCGGTACAGCGCCTCCACGGTGAGGAAGGGGCGCAGGGGGCGGCCGTCGACGCTGGGCAGGGTGGCCACGCCGAAGTCGATGCCCTCCTTGATCTCGCCCAGGAACCAGGGCCCGTTGAAGACGAAGGGCACCTCCCCCTGGTTGAAGAGCGTGGCGACCATCGCGCCGTCGCACTCCCCGGGCACCGCGCCGTCGGCGGCCAGCTTGCGGGCGTAGGCCATCGAGGCAGCCGCTTCGGGGGTGGCCAGGGCGGGGCGGCCGTCGTCGGTCAGGGGGTGCCCGCCGAAGCCGTGGAGCAGGGAGCCGTGGTGGTAGAACTCCCCGTTCTCGTAGGCCAGGACCAGGCCGCCGTCTGCGTATTCGAGCAGCTGCTCCATCGTGGTGGGGGGCTGCGGGGCGACGGCCTTGTTGTAGTAGAGCGCGGCCGATTTGACGGCCAGGGGGACGCCCCAGAGGCGATCGCCGAAGCGCAGCGCGTCGATGGACGCCGCCGAGAAGGCATCGGGGCCGGCGTCAGTCGGGAAGAGCGCCGGCTGCAGCAGGTGGCTGTTGGACCACTCGCCAACGACCTCGTGCGCGTTGATGAAGAGGTCGGGGCCGTTGCCGCGGGGGATCGCCGACATGAGGCGGCTGCGGTAGGCCTTGCTGGGCACGGCCAGCGCCTCGATCTGCAGGGCGTGCGACGCGTTGAAGTCGGCCACGATCCCGTCGATCGCGTCCCGCTCCGCGCCCCGGTAGGCGTGCCACAGCGTCACGACCTCCGGCCCCGTCCCCGGAGCGGGCGAGCACCCGAAGAGCAGGAGGATCAGGATCAGCAGGTGCCGCACCTCGACGGTCTACACCAGCCACCCGGACGGGTCCACTTCAAACGTGACTCCAAACAGAGTCACGCCCTACATCGCCGCCTGCTCCAGGAAGTAGGCGAAGCGCTGCCAGAAGAGATCCATCGCGTCCTTCTGGCGGAAGGGGCCGGTGCCCAGGGCGCAGAGGTCGCGGCGATAGCCCCGGTCCACCGCGGTCAGCGACACCCCGCCCCGCTCCTGGCAGCTGCCGCCGAATACGCCCTCGTACAGCCCGGCGTAGCGGGCGATGGGGTCCACCACCTCCTCGGGGATCACGATGCGCGCGACCAGGCCGCGACCGCCCAGGAACGAGCCGCCGTCGCCGGGCAGCCGCTCGATCGCACGCACCACCGTCGACTTGACCACCGCGGGCAGGGCCACGCGCAGGGCGTCGTCCAGGACCCGGCTGAGCAGGTCCGATCCCGTCTCCGCGAGGTCCAGCTGCCGCTGCAGCCGCTGCTTGAAGATGCGAGAGCCCTCGGGCGAGCCCTTGCGCGTGCGGAAGGTGCACAGGACCGGCATGGCGCGGCGGGCAGCGCCTTCGCGCAGGTGGGGCACGATGAAGGTGAAGCCCTGGCCGCTGTAGCCGGGGTGGTACACGGCCATGGCGTCGTGTTGCGCGCGGCAGTAGGCGTAGCAGAAGTCGGGCAGGGAGAAGGCGCCCCGGTGGATCGTGGCGTAGCGCATGGCCGGCGGGCCGCGGCGGGGCCCGCTGATGAGGCGATCGCCCAACCAGACCGAGGGCCGCGCGCGCGCCAGGAGCCGCAGGTCCTCGGGCAGGCCCGGCGGGGGCTCCTCGTCCTCGTCGCCGGGCGCGTCGGTGGTGGGGTTGAACGCGAAGGTGTGCCGGTGGCGGGGCTCCTCCCCGGGCGGGGGTCCGGCCAGCTCGTCCAACCGGGCCAGCAGCTCGGCGTCGGCGTCGGGCACCAGGCCCCGCAGGGCCGGATGCAGCTCGTCGGGGTTGGGGCCGTAGGCGGGAAAGGGGGAGGCGTCGAACTCGGAGAAGTCCTCCGAGCCGTCCCAGTCCTGCTCCGCCCCGTCCAGGCCCAGCGCCACCCGCATGGCGCGCACCCGGCGGCGGAAGTCGGCGCGCAGGGTGGCGAAGCCGGGGCCCTCGAGCACCAGGTGGTGCGCCGCCAGCACGCCCATGGGCCGCCGCCCGCCGGTGTTGGACCAGCCGATCCAAGGGCCGTCGATGCCCACCCGGTGGCTGTGCACGGCCTCGGCGAAGGGCAGCGGCGTGAGGCTGACGAGCAGCGGCGCGGCCACCCGGCGGGCCTTCAGGCTCCCCAGGGGCAGGGGCTTCTCCCGCAGCGCCTGCACGATGCGATCGCGCAGCTGCCGGGGGTGCTCGTCCCGCACGTCGACGACGGCGAAGTAGCAGCCCAGCCGCACGCAGACGGGCACGGTCTCCTCGCTGAGCACCACCCGGCGGGTCCGCAAGACGCCCTCGCGCAGGGTGCGGTCCAGGGGCTGCCCGGCGTG
Organism: uncultured Pseudomonadota bacterium; assembly: GCA_937907595.1. Lineage (GTDB taxonomy): Bacteria > Myxococcota_A > UBA796 > UBA9615 > UBA9615 > CALCXL01. Next base: position 1,646 of record CALCXL010000048.1, on the reverse strand, counting down.
GCTGTGGCGGTTGTGGCGCACGGCGTCGACCAGGGCCAGGAGCTCCACGCTGCTGTCCAGCAGGGGGTCCTCCGAGGGCGCGCGGGTGGGCAGCGGCATGGCGAAGAAGGCGTCAGCCCCGGGCCCCCGGCGCAGGGCCAGCAGCTCCTCCCAGAGCGTGGCCTCCACCGGCCGCTCGCCCACCGCCCGGCGCAGCGCGTGGGCCAGCTCCAGGCCGTGGGTGACCAGGGTGGGGGGGAAGTTGGGGGCGACGTCGGCCAGGGCCAGGACCGTCTCGGCGAAGTCGCGACGACCCATCGCCTCCCGCAGGCGGGAAGCGCGTCGGGAGAAAGAACGATCGCTCGAGGGACCCACCACGGTCCTGCAGGCTACTGCACGACGGGCGATCCCGCCGACCTGATCGTGGTGAGCGGGGGCGACGCGAGCGTGCGATGATCCGGGCTCCGGCACCAGCGGCGGGCGGAGCAGAACGAGGCGACGTCGTCGTCCAACCAACACGCGGCGGGCCACGCCCCGGGGGATGCTTGAGTTGAGGGTGCTGCTCGTCGAGGACGACGTCGTCACGCGCAGCCTGCTGACCGAGGTCCTGACGGGCCGGGGGCTGGAGGTCGACGCCTACGCGGACGCGGATCAAGCCTGGATCGTGTGGCAGCGCCACCGCCACCGCCTGGTCCTGCTCGACTGGTTGCTGGAGGGGACCGACGGCCTCACCTTCTGCCGTCGCGTGCGCCTGGATCCCGACGGGGACGAGACGGTGATCGTCGTGGTCACCGGCCGCGATCGCCCCGAGGACCTGCAGCAGGTCCTGGAGTCCGGCGCCGACGACTACATCGCCAAGCCCGTGGACCTGTCGCTGTTGGGCATTCGCCTGTCCATCGCCGAGCGCCAGGTGGAGCTGACCCAGGAGCGGGTGCGCTTCCAGCGGCAGCTCGTGCACGACGCCCTGCACGACGGCCTCACGGGCCTGCCCAACCGGCAGCTGCTGGTGGAGCGCCTGCGCTCCTGCATCGCCCGCACCGCGCGGCGGCCGGCTTACCGCCACGCCCTGCTCTTCCTGGACCTGGATCGCTTCAAGCTGCTCAACGACAGCCTGGGCCACGTGGCCGGCGACCGGCTGCTGCGGGCGTTCGCCGGGCGGCTGCGCCAGTGCGTGCGGCCGTCGGATCTGGTGGCGCGGCTGGGCGGGGACGAGTTCACGGTGCTGCTGGAGGACATCCAGGACATCCGGGACCCCACGCGGGTGGCCGGTCGCATCCACGAGCAGCTGGCCGAGCCGTTCCTCATCGACGGCCAGGAGGTCTTCTCCACGGCGAGCATCGGCATCGCGGTGGGCAACCCCGAGTACACGAAGCCCGAGGAGATCCTGCGCGACGCCGACAACGCCATGTACCGCGCCAAGGCGCAGGGGCCCGGCAGCCAGGCGATCTTCGACCAGGGCATGCACAACCGCGTGCTCCGCCGCCTGCATCTGGAGACCCAGATGCGCCACGGGCTGCAGCGCGGCGACTTCGAGGTCTGGTACCAGCCGATCGTGCGCCTGTCGGACAGCCGGATGGTGGGGGTGGAGGCCCTGCTGCGCTGGCCCCGGGAGGAGCGGCCCTGGATCTCCCCGGCGGAGTTCGTCCCCGTCGCCGAAGAGACGGGCC
>CALCXL010000047.1 GCA_937907595.1 uncultured Pseudomonadota bacterium | reverse complement strand
CAGTCGCCTCTCTGAACGGGGCCGCGCGATCATCGATCTCGTCGGCGGCCTGTTCTTCCTGCTCCCCTTCTGCGCCTTCGGCCTGGTGGTCTCCTGGCCGTCGGTGCGCAACTCCTGGGCGGTGCTGGAGGGCTCCCCGGACCCCGGCGGGCTGGCGCGCTACCCCCTCAAGGCGATGATCCTGGTGGCCTTCGCCCTGCTCGCCCTGCAGGGCCTGAGCTCGGTGATCCGGGCCGGCGCCGTCGTCGCAGGGCGCCCGGAGCCGGAGGCGTGAACCCCGACCTGCTCGGGCCGATGATGTTCGTCACGGCCTTCGTCTTCATCTTCTCGGGCTACCCCGTCGCCTTCTCCCTGGCGGGCACGGCGCTCATCTACGCCTTCATCGGCGTCGATCAGGGCCTGTTCGAGTGGGCGCTGCTCTACGCCTTCCCCGAGCGCGTCTTCGGGGTGATGTCCAACTACGTCCTGCTGGCGGTCCCCTTCTTCATCTTCATGGGCACGATGCTCGAGAAGTCGAAGCTGGCCGAGGACCTGCTCAAGACGATCGGCATGCTCTTCGGGCCCCTGCGCGGCGGGCTGGGCCTGGCGGTGGTCTTCGTGGGCACCCTGCTGGCCGCCGCGACGGGCGTGGTGGGCGCCAGCGTGGTGGCGATGGGTGCGATCTCCCTGCCGGTGATGCTCCGCTACGGCTACAGCCAGTCCCTGGCCACGGGGATCATCACCGCGTCGGGCACCCTGGGGCAGATCATCCCGCCCAGCGTGGTGCTCGTCGTGCTGGCCGACCAGATGGGCATCTCCGTGGGCGACCTCTTCGTGGGCTCGCTGATCCCCGGGCTGATGCTGTCGGGCATGTACGCGCTGTACGTCGTCGCCGTCGCCGTGTTGCGCCCCGAGGCGGCGCCGGCCCTGCCGAAGGAGGAGCGCGAAGTCGGCGGGGCCGAGCTGGCCCGCCGCGTGGTCCTGGTGCTGATCCCGCCCCTGGCGTTGATCGTGCTGGTGCTGGGATCGATCTTCTTCGGCGTGGCGACGCCCACCGAAGCGGGAGCCCTGGGCGCGGTGGGGGCGATGGCCCTGGCCGCCGCCAACCGCCGCCTGGACCGCGCGGCCCTGCGCGACACCATGACCTACACGACCAAGCTGACGTCGATGGTGGTCTGGCTCCTGATCGGCTCGACCGCCTTCACCCTGGTCTTCCGCGGGCTCTACGGCGACGTGTGGATCGAGGACCTGCTGACCAACCTGCCCGGCGGCCGCGTGGGCCTGCTGCTGGTCGCCAACCTGGTCGTGTTTGTGCTGGGCTTCTTCATCGACTTCTTCGAGATCGCCTTCATCATCCTGCCGCTGATCGTGCCCGCCGCCCGCGTCCTGGGCGTGGACCTGGTCTGGTTCGGCGTGATGCTGGGCATGAACCTGCAGACCAGCTTCCTGACCCCGCCCTTCGGCTTCGCCCTCTTCTATCTGCGCGGGGTGGCGCCGCCGGAGGTCCCCACGACCGCCATCTACCGCGGCGTCGTCCCCTTCATCATCATCCAGCTGGTGGGCCTGCTCCTGATCTGTGTATTCCCCCAACTCGTCACCGGCCTGCTCGACTGACGAACGCTCACAGACCCTGACAGGGCGCACCGCGCTGCTGCTCTAGGATGTCCCCGAGGAGGATCCCCCGTGCCCACGATCCCGCGGCTCTGGCCGCTTCTGCTCATCGTCCCCTTCGCCGCCAGCTGCCTGCCCGTGCACAACGTCTGCCTCTTCGACGCGGAGTCGCGCCTGGCCTTCGACCTGCCGCCGGACCAATGCCCCCGGAACGCCGACGACACCCCCAGGCCCTGCTACCGGGACCGGGATCTCGACGGCTTCGGGGAGGCGGCCACGGCCGTGTTCCTGCTGGAGGAGGCGCAGACCTGCGGCGACCCGGCCCGGCCCTTCCAGCTGTACCGGGGGGACCCCGTCGCCCCCGAGCTCTGCGAGTGGGAGGTCCCGTACCCGGACCCGGACTGCTACCGCCTGACCACCCACGGTGGCGACTGCGACGACACCGACTCCATGGCCTTCCCCGGCAATCCGGAGGTCTGCGATGGGGTGGACAACGACTGCAGCGGGGGGCCGGACTTCGACACCGACCACGAGGAGCTGGCGAAGGAGGACGGGGCCGATGGCGCGCACCTGTTCACTTGCACCCCGGTGCCCACCATCCGGGTGTTCCTGCGCGGCGGCGGCCACCTGGGTCAGCGGGCCCTGGACGGCACGTCCCTGGAGGTCGCCGTGGCCCCTGGGGAGGTGATCCAGCCGGTCTTGCGCCTGCGCTTCCTGGTGCCGCGCGGCCAGGAGCCCCACGTGTCAGGCGGGGTGGCGCGCTCCTGGGTGCCGAACCCTGCGGAGGCCTGGCTGAGCTTCGACGAGTTCGAGGTGGACTTCGACTCTTTGACGCCGTCCAGCGACGGCCGCGAGGACCGATTCATCGACCTGGACGTGACCACGCCGGACAAGGTCGCCATCCCCCAAGACGCCTTCGAGGGCGAGACGCACTACCTGACGATGGTCGGCGCGATCCCGGTCAGGGACGAGGAGGACGGCCCGGGCGAGCTCGAGGTGCTCGGCAACAACCACGTCGGCTCCCTGACCTCGCCGAACTACTGCTACGGCGACGGGATCTGCCCGCCCGTGTGGGTCATCCCTTTTCCCGACGACCCCCAAGACCCCCAAAGCGAGACCTACGACATAGACCTCAACGTCGCCGATCTGGAGGACCTGGAGCTGGCCGCCTGCCGCCCCTTCGGCACCGCGAACATGCCCGTGCTCTTCGACGCCGTCCCCCTGGAGCCCAACGCCCCCCCTCGCTGCGACTTCACCCTGGGCGACCAGTGCATTCCGATCACCTGGGAGTTTCCGCTGGGCTGCAACTTCGCCAAGTTCGTGGTCACGGACAACGCCCCCGGAGCGGAGGAGTGATGCGCTCCCTCCTCTTCCTCGCCGCGCTGCTGCCCGCCAGCGCATCCGCCGCCACCGGCGTCCTGTACGACCCGGCCGTGGGGCAGCAGGCCGTCGCCACCGCATGGGTCGACCAGCACGGCCACGACGGCGACGTGCGCTACATCTCCGTCGACGACGTCTTCGATCCCGCCCAGCCGGCGATCCTGCTCGGCGACGCGCGCGCCCTGCCCTGCGCCGGCGAAGCGGCGGATCGGGCCGCCTTCCAGGCCCTCAGCCAGCACGCCGACGACTCCGCGTTCGGCATGGACTACCTGGGCGCGGCCACCTCCCTGGAGCGGCTCACCCGCCTGCTGCCGTGCCTCACCGAGGTGCCCGACAGCGCCGAGCTCAGCCACTTCCACCTGCTGCGCGGGGTCGTCGCCTACTACGCCCAGGGGCAGACGGAGGCCACAAAGCGCTTCGAGGAGGCGCTCCTGGTGACCCCCTTCCTGCAGTGGGACCGCCGGTACCCGCCGGACATCCGCCCCAGCTTCGAGGAGGCCGTGCGCGGCGCCCTGCACGCGGAGAAGGCCTTCTTCAGCGTCTCCCCACGCATCGTCGACGAGGGCACCTTCTACGTGAACGGCCTGGCCTTCGACCCCCGCACCCGCACCGCAAACCTCTACGCGGGATCGCACCTGCTGCAGTGGGTGCCCACCGACGGCCCCACCGCGACCTGGGTGGTGCAGGTGGATGGCGGGCAGTTCGTGACCCTGGTCCAGCGGCAGGACGCGGTCGACGCGCTGCTGACCGGACGCGCAGACGCCGGCGTCACCGAGTTCGCCCTGCAGCGGGTGCTCGCGCCCGTGGAGCGTGAGGCGGTCGCCACCGTGGCGGTGGCCGAGGACTGGGACGTCATGCTCTTCCACGAGTACGACGTGCTGAGCGGCCGCTGGCAGCTGGCCGATCTGGACGCCATCGAGATCTGGCGGCAGTCGGGTCGGGGGCTGCGGGGGGCGGGCGTCGGCCTGATCGCGGGCGGCGTGCTCGCGGGGGTCCTGGGGGGTGTGATCGGCGGACGCGGGGCCTACGACGCCGACGGGGTGGTCAAGGACGCGGCGGAGCACTGGGAGCCGGTCGAAGGCCAGAGCCACCAGCAGGCCGACTTCGGCGATCTGGCGCAGGGCGTCTCCCGCTTCTCCACGGCGCAGACGGAGATCCGCCTGGGCATGGCCCTGGGCGTGGTGGGCGGCGCGCTGACCGTGGCGGGGGTCCCCTTGACGATCCTGGGCGATCGACGGGCCCGGGCCGCGGGGCTCAGCAAGGCGCAGAGTCGATCGCGCAAGGCCCCCCGGCCCGCCCGCCCCTGATCGGCGCGCCCCCCGACCGGTCCCCTACTCCATCGCCTTGTGGTGCCGGTCCTCCTGGAACCAGGTCTGGACTCGGGGCAGCACCGCCTTGAGCGCCTTCGGGTCGCAATGGTGCAGGGAGAAGGACTCGGCGAAGGACTCGCTGAGGTTGCGCCGA
>CALCXL010000046.1 GCA_937907595.1 uncultured Pseudomonadota bacterium | reverse complement strand
CAAGCAGAAGAGCCCGCCCGGATCGCTCCGAGCGGGCTCTTCAATCGATGGTCGGCCTTACAGGATGATTATCGAACTTTCGAGCTGGCGATCCATGCGGCTTGACTGGGGTGACCACAAGCCCTACGTTTTCGTAGAAGGAGCTGACGATGCCCCCACAATCCCAGGTGTCTGCCTACATCTCTCCGGATACTCGCGCCGCCCTCGAGCAGTACGTCGAGGCACACGGCGTCAAGAAGGGGCACCTGATCGAGATGGCGCTCCTGCACCACCTCCAAGCGCTCCGGGACCTGCCACAGGACGTGATCATCCCGCCCCGGGTCGTGGTCACGGCCCAGACGGGTGAGTGGCTGCTCCACCTCATGGAGAACCCGCCCGAGCCGACCGATGCGATGCGCGAGCTGTTCGCGGACCGGGGCGAGGACATTGGCTGAGGTTCGGGTCCTTCGACGTGACGACGACCGAAGCCGATTCCGTTCCGGCAACGCGGACCTGGATCGGTTCTTCTCCCGGTACGCGGGCCAGAACCAGTTTCGTCACCACCTCGGTGTGACCTACGTGGCGGTCGAAGGAGCCGACGTCGTGGGCTTTGCGACCGTCGCGGCTTCCCAGGTGGAGATCGCAGAGCTGCCCGACGACGACCGGCGACGCTTCCCGCGGTATCCGCTCCCCGTTCTTCGACTCGCCCGGCTCGCAGTCGACGAGCAGGTTCGGGGTCAGGGCGTGGGCCGCGTCCTCCTGCGCACCGTCTTCGCCCTGGCTCACGAGATGTCCGGCACCGTGGGCTGCGTCGGAGTTGTCGTCGACGCGAAGCCCGGCGCAGTCGCCTTCTACGAACGCCTCGGGTTCCGGGCGATGACCCCCCGAGCGGGCACACTCGGCGACCGGCCGGAGCCGCTGACCATGTACCTGCATCTCTCCGCTGTACCGAAGCCGAACGGCCCGTAAGGCAGATCAGAAGTGCCCGCCCGGATCACTCCGAGCGGGCTCTTCAATCGATGGTCGACCTTACAGGATGACTTTAGAACTCCCCGAGGCTGAAGCGGCCGGTCTCGGGCGCTGCGCTCGGGCACTGCCCGGCTCGGCCGGGCAGTGCCCGACCGACTCCTAGGAGCCCGTAGCGCATAGACGCCGAGCGGGGTGAGGTCTGCTGGCCCCTTCAGACAGCCTTGTGGAGCTTGAGGAGGTTGTGGGCGGTCGCGATGAGGGCCCACTCGCCCCGTACCTTGTCCAGGCCGCGTAGGTGGAAGCGGCGGAAGCCGCGAGATTCCTTGATCTGACCGAAGACCGGCTCATTGGACGTGCGACGTTTGAGCCGCCGCTCACGTCCTTCCTCTGTTTGTAGTCGCCACTCCATCCGCGCGCGGGTGTCGAGCTCAGCAGGAGGTGGACCGGACCGAGTGGCGGGGGCCATCAGCCCGTGGAGTTCGCGGCTCGTCGCGATGTAGGGCTCGACTCCGGCGTCCTCCAGGAGCTCGGCGTTGGCGGCGCTCCAGTACCCAGCGTCGGCGACGAAGCTCCGCGGCGTTCGGCCCAGGCTCCCGATCGTGCGGTCGAGCATGGGCGCCAGATACAGCTGGTCGTTGCCCAGGTTTCCGACCCCTGTCGCCACGACCACCTGAGAGTCCTCGTCCACTACGGCCTGGCAGTTGTAGCCCTGCAGGTAGGCGCCATCGCGCCGCATGATTCGGCTGTCCGGGTCGGTGAAGTTGCGCTGGGCACGGTCCTTCGGGAGGCCGTCGGGGGTATGCGGCGGGACGTGGCGCGGGATCGCCTCGGGTGGTGGAGGGTCGTCGTCTCCGAAGAGGCTGAGCGACTGCTCTTTGCGCTTGCGGGCGGTGGTCTCGCGCCGACGGCGCTCCTGGCCCTCCGTAGCTCGTTCCGCAGCCTGCTCGTTCGCGGAGGCCTGGCGGTCCAGCTCCGCGGCACGTCCGAGGCGAGCCTCCTTCTCCAGCGCGGCCATCTGCTCGCGGATCCACTCCCTCCGAGTCCTGCGGTCCCGGACTTCGGCGATCACTGCCTCGTCGCCTCGCTTGCCGGCGCCGAATCGGGCGTCCTCGTCGCGGTCCTCGCTCTCGGCGCGGGCCAGCAGCTCTTCGATTTCCTGCTCGAGTTCCGTCTGCTTCTTCTTCATGCGTCGGTAGCTCATGGCCTTCCGCTTGCTCGCATTGGCCTGGACCTTTGTACCGTCGAGCGCGACCCGCTCGCTGCGCAGAAGTCCCGCGGAGCGCGACATCCGGACCGTCTGCACGAAGAGGTCCTGGAGCGCACCGAGGTGCTCTCGCCGGAACCGGGCCAGCGTCGTGAAGTGCGGGTGGCAGCCGCCGCAGAGAAGACGGAACGCCACGTCTTCGTGCGTGGCCTTCTCGATCCGCCGCGACGAGTAAACACCGGTGCAGTAGCCGTACAGGAGCAGCGCCACCATCAGCCGAGGAGAAAACGGCTGCTCACCCCGAGGGTCCTTCCGCTGGAAGGCCTCGTCGATGGCGCTGAGGTCAGCCTCCTCCACGAACTCCATGACGAAGTAGGCCAGGTGTCCGGCGGGAAGCCAGTCCTGCGGAGCAGGCGGGAACAGGTAGCTCTCTGTCGGCGACCATTGCTTGTAGCTCTTGCCCATGGGGCAAGTAGATCAGAAAGCCACTCGCACGTCTTGGGCGTCTATGCGCTACGGGCTCCTAGCGCTCCTGCGCCGGCAACTCGCTGAGGAACGCCTCGACCGCCGCCAGACCTTCCTGGTGGACGTTCTCCGTACCCAGCGGCGGCATCGACGGGTTGAACGCGCTGGTGTTGCGCTCGGACATGCGCGCGATCACTTCGCTGTCGGCGCCGCCGTCCAGCAGCCAGCGGGCGGTCTGCAGCACCGGAGCGTCGTCAACGGACGCCAGACCATGCGGGAGCGTGAAGTCGACCGGCTCGTCGTCGTCCTCGCCGGCGTTGGGGGCGAAGCATGTGGTGGCCTGCGGCTGATCGTCGCGGTGGGCGTTGTGGCAGTGGCTGCAGTTGCCGTGCAGGACGCCAAGGCCCGCCAGCGCCGTCGGCGGCAGGTCGATCTCGCCCTCGACCGCATCGGACAGGACCCCGGCGTCATGCAGGTCCGCGCGGGTCTGCGGCTGCAACTGGGTCGCGCTGAAGCCCAGCGTGAAGTTCCCCCGGCCCGCGTGGCAGGCCAGGCACTCGGCCGCGCTGGGGACGTCGTGGGGGGTGTCGGCGACGTCGGGCGCGGCGTCGAGCTGGCGCGCGGCGTCGGCCCCGCCATCCGACCAGACGTAGGACACCGCGGTCCAGCCGCCCTCGGTGCGGGTGGTCAAGCGGGTCTCGAGACGGACGCCGTGGAGCGCGAACTCCTTGAAGAGCTTCGTGCCCACCGGAAACACCCACTCGGCCGGGTCGCTGGTGTCCACCTGCCCGCCGTCGGGCAGCAGCAGCCAGCGCCGCTTGTCCGCGCCGTCGGTCCACAGGGGGAATCGTGGCTCGAACTCGTGAGCCGCATCGACGACGACGTCGGCGGCGATGTCGGCGTACAGCCCGGTCTGTGAGAGCGACTCCGGCAACGCCTCGGCGGCGGAGGTGTCCGCACTGCTGCAGTCGCGCTCGATGGGCGTGCCACAGCCCACCATCAGCCCGCAGCCGGCGGCGAACACAGTCGTGGCGAGGGCACGGAGGGACACAGGGACTCCGGTCAGGGGGTGGGAGGGTAGTGCGATCGGACCCAGCTCGCCAGCTCCTCGAGCCACGTCCGATCGGGCCTTCCGTCGCGGATCGGCCCTACACTACGGTCTCCGCACCCCAGCGGGCCGAGGAGTGGGCATGACCGACACGATGCGGCGCGATGGCTTCCACATCCAGCGATGCCTCGCTGGTCGAGGTGCCGAAGCCGGCACCGTCCGAAAGCGAGGTGCGGGTCAAGGTCGTGCACGCGGCCGTGAACCCCGCCGAGTCGAAGGTGCGCAGCGGGGCCTTCGCCGGGCGCTTCCTGCACGTGCCGACAGAGCCGCTGATCCTGGGATGGGACTTGGCCGGTACGGTCGACACCCTGGGGGACGGCGTCACGGACCTGCAGCCGGGCGATGCCGTCTGCGGTCACCTGGCCTTCTCCAACAAGCAGAGGCAGGGCAGCTTCGCCGAGTACATCACCATCCCCCGAGGGGAGCTGGTGGCCCGGCCCGAGGCGGTTCCGTCCCACATCGCGGCGGCGGCGGCGACCGTAGCGATGACCAGCCTGCAGTCGATGCGCGACCTGGGCGGGCTCGGGGACGGCGGCAAGGTCCTCATCATGGCGCCGACGGCGGCGTGGGCAGCATGGCCGTCGGCATCGCCCGGCGCCTCGGCGCTCACGTCACCGCGGTCTGTAGCGGCAAGGACGTCCAGCGCGTCACCGCCGCGGGCGCCCCCGTCGTCATCGACCGCAAGCTGAGCGATCCCTTCAAGGCGGGCGGCCCGTACGACGTCGTCTTCGATACCCCCGCGGTGCACTCCTTCTCCGCCTGCGCAGGGCTGCTCGCACCCGGCGGCGCTTACGTCACGAGGCTGCCCGACTTCAGCCTCGTGATCGGCACGATCCGGGCCCTGTTCAGCTCGACGCGCGGCTGCTTCGTGCAGGTGAAGAGCAGAGCCGCGGACCTGGAGCTCGTCGGCGGATGGCTCAGTGACGGCCTCGACGTGACCATCGACTCGACCCACCCCGTCTCCGACCTGAACGCCGCGCTGGCCCGCCAGGAGGACCGCGCCCGCGCGGGCCGGGTCGTCGTCACGGTGGACGCCGGCCGGGGGTAGCCGGGCGCCGGCTCCGATGCCGGCATTGCCTGGGGCTGCCCGCAGGTCTCCTCAGAGAGCTCCATCGCGGCCGAAGCGGGACACGACGTCCCAGATCAGGCGGCTCGTGTCGGCGCCGTCGAGCTCGAGATCGAACCAGACGTGATCCCCGTCCACCACGCGGTAGTGGTGCACCTCGGTACCGCCGAGTCCCCCCGTGTGGACGAAGCGCTCCACCTCCGTGCCCCCGCCGGCCGTCGATGTGGTCGTGGGCTCCTCGGTGATCTCGTTGAGCGTCGTCCAGAAGTCGACGACCTCCTGGGCCGAGCGCATCCCTTCTGCGCCCTCGTACGGCAGGACCGAGTCGGCGGTCCCGTGCAGGGTGATGACGGAGGTGGGGTGTGGGGGCGTGCACTCCACCCCGATGTCGTCGAGTTGGGCCCCGGAGACCGAGGCCACCGCGGCGATGCGATCGCCCAGGTAGCAGGCCAGGCCGAAGGACATCATCCCGCCGTTGGAGTACCCGGCCGCGTAGACCCGGTCGGCATCGAGGTCGTACACGGCGCCGATGGTGCCGATCAGCTGCGCCACGAACCCGAAGTCATCGGCGTTGCTCTTGTTGTCCGCGGAGGGCGCGGCGCTGTTCCAATGGGGGCTCCCCTCCAGCAGCGTTCCTTGCGGATAGACGAGGAGGAACCCCTCCTCGTCGGCCAGCGAACGCATGTCTGCCGACTCCATGTGGTCTCCGGCCGAACCGCCGTAGCCGTGGAAGTTCAGGAGCATCGGAGCCGCCCCGGCGCCGGTCGCCGCCTCGGGCGCATACACGATGGCCTCGCGCCGCACCCCGTCGTACATGAAGGACGCCGAGTAGGTCCCCGGAGAGCCGTCGGACGGCAGGTCCGGCCACGGAGAGCAGCCACCCGTGGGCACGAGGAACAGGGCCGAGGTCGCCACGAGGACGCTCAGTGGGGGCGGTCGGAAGTGGACGGCTCGGGTGATCACTGCAGCTCCGGCGTGGGGCAATGAAGCGTAGCTGTTCCGAATCGCCGGGGCCCCATCAGCCGTCCTGGGAGGAGCAGGCGCGCCGACTCGCTCCCGGCGCGTCCGGGGAGGTCTTTCGTGCCTGAAGCAGAAGCGCCCGCCCGGATCGCTCCGAGCGGGCTCTTCAATCGATGGTCGGGGTGAGAGGATTCGAACCTCCGGCCCCCTGCTCCCGAAGCAGGTGCGCTACCAGACTGCGCTACACCCCGTCATGCGCGCCCTTCGGCGCGGACGCGGAAACTACGGATCGCGGCCGGGGCTGTCAAGCGCCGCCGGCACGCTCGCGCAGCGCGGCGATGGTCGCGGCGTAGTCGTCGCTCTTGAACACCGCCGATCCCGCCACGAGCACGTCGGCCGAGGCGAAGAGATCGGCGTTGGCGACCTTCACGCCGCCGTCGACCTCGATCAGCACGCCCTCGATCGCCCGGCGGTCGAGCGTCGCCCGAAGCGCCGCAGCCTTGTCGATGGCCGAGGGGATGGCCGACTGGCCTCCCCAGCCGGGGTTCACCGTCATGATCAGCACCAGATCGACGTCCCCCAGCACCGCGTCGATCGCCGACAGCGGCGTGCCCGGGTTGATGGAGACCCCCGCCTTGCAGCCCAGCGCCCGGATCGTGCGCAGCGTCATGTGCAGGTGCGGGCAGGTCTCCTGGTGCACCGTGATCACCTGCGCTCCCGCCTTCGCGAAAGCCTCCAGGTGGCGCTCCGGCTGCTCGATCATCAGGTGCACGTCGACCACGCAGGTGGTGTGGCGCGCGATCGCCTCCACCATCACCGGACCCAGCGTGATCACCGGCACGAAGTGGCCGTCCATCACGTCGACGTGGATCCAGTCCGCGCCCGCGTCGGTGACGGCCTGCACCTCCCGGCCCATGGCGGCGAAGTCGGCGGAGAGGATCGACGGGGCGATCAGGTGGCTCATGAGGCATCCGGAAGCGGGGGGTGGACCAGGGACTCGCCGACCTCCAGGGGGTAGCCCCTCAGGAAGTCCGCGACCGGCATCGGCTTCTTATTCGGCGGCTGCACCCGGGTCAACCGCAGCGCTCCGTCCCCGCAGGCCACCACGATCCCGTCGTCGCCCACCGCCAGGACCTGGCCCGGCGCGCCCGCTCCCTCGGCGGGCTCGATCCCGTGAACGCGCAGCGTCTTCCCCCGCCAACGGCAGAAGGGCCCCGGCCACGGCGTCGTGCCCGCCGCCCGACCCAGGATGGCGCGCGACGGCTCATCCCAACGGATCCGCCCGTCGTCCTTGGTCAGCAGCGGCGCCAGCGTCACCTGCGATGCGTCCTGCGCCGTCGCCTGCAAGCGCCCCGCCTGCAGCTCCCGCAGCGTCTCCACCAGCAGCTCCGCCCCGGCCTTGCCCAGGCGCCCGCCCAGCGTCGTCGACGTGTCGTCCGGCCGGATCGGCTCCTCCCGACGCATCAACACCGGGCCGCTGTCCAGGCCTTCCTCCATCCACATGGTGCAGACCCCGGTGACGTCGTCGCCGCCGATCAGGCTCCACTGAATGGGCCCTGCGCCACGCCACCGGGGCAGCAAGGAGGCGTGCACGTTGACGCAGCCAAAGCGCGGGGCCTCCAGCAGCTCCGTGGTCAGGATCCGGCCGTAGGCGATGACCACCGCCACATCCAGGTCCGCCGCCTTCACCGCCTCCGGGAAGGCACCGCTCCGCACCCGACGGGGCTGCAGCAGGGGCAGCCCCAACTCCTTCGCCCGCTGGGCCACCGGCGGCGCGCGCAGCTCACGCCCCCGCCCCGCCGGCTTGTCCGGCTGGCAGACCACCAGCACCACCTCGCAGACCTCAGGCGCCGCCAACATGGCCTCCAGCGTGTCCAGCGCGAGCGCCGGGGTGCCGAAGAAGGCGGCCCTCAGGGGGCGATCAAGGGGTCGGTTCGGGAGGGTTTGGGTTGGATCCAGCGCCATTCTTCCGCATCTTCTTGAGCTTCTTGAGGTAGAGCGCCCGCTTGAGCGCGCTCATGCGGTCGTACAGCGTCACGCCGTCCAGGTGGTCGATCTCGTGCTGGAAGACCACGGCGTAGAAGCCCCGGGCCTGGAACTCGAACGGGTCCCCGTGGCGATCCAGGGCGCGGATCACGATCCGCTCCGACCGCTCGACCTCCAGGCTGAACTCGGGCACCGACAGGCAGCCCTCGTCGTACAACAACGTGCCCTCCCGCTCGATGATCTCCGGGTTGATGACCTCCGTCAGGAAGGCCTTCGTGCCCACCTCCTCGTCCTCTTCGGTCTCCTCGGACCAGCCGCCCCGCAAGGGCACCGCCGCCACCAGGATGCGCTCGGAGGCGCCCACCTGCGGGGCGGCCAGGCCCACGCCGTTGGCGGCGTACATCGTCTCCGCCATGTCGTCGAGCAACCGGCGCACCCGATCGTCCACGGAGACCACGGGCTTCGCGACCTGCTTGAGGATCGGGTGGGGGACTTCGTAGATCGGGAGGATCGCCATGACCCCTATATAGTGGCGCGCTCCGGAAGGGCCAAGCGCGCGACGCCCCCCGCCTCCCGGCTATCGTCGCCCCGTGCTCCCTCCCCGCTCCATCGCCGGCCACGCTCCGGCCCTCGACCGCGACGTGCTCCGCGCCATCCTGCAGCGCTCGGGCCCCTGGCCCCGCGACCCCGCCGGGCTGGCCGCGCGCGTCGGCGACCTGCTGGGCCGCCAGCCCGCCCGCTGGGTGGCCGAGCCCGAAGACGCCCTGCTCGCCGCCCTCGCTGAGGGCCTGCCCACCCTGCACCTGGCCCTGCCCGCCTTCGGCCCCCCCGGCTACGACGCCGCCCGCCTGCCCGCCGACGCCCGCGTGCACTGGATGGAGCCCGCCCGGGGCCGCCTGGACCCCGGCCCGTCGGAGATCGCCGAGGCCCTGGCCGCCGGCGCCAACGCCGTCCTGCTCACCCCCCTGGCCGGCGACTGCTCGGCCCTGCCGGCCGCCCGCACCCTCTGCGCAGACCGGGGCGCTCGCCTGGCCGTCGACGCCCGCGCCTCCATGGCCGCAAGGGTCCTGGACGGCGGGCCCGCAGCCTGGGGCGACGTCACCCTCGTCCCCGTGGACGCCGACGGAGGCCCCAGCCCCTGCTCGGGAGCGATCCTCCTGGGCGACCGCGATCCCGTCGACGCGCCCCGCGGAAGCCGCCAGCCCCGCCTCCTCCTGCGCAGCCTGGCCAGCTCCCTGCGCGACGAGCCCCGCCTCCGCCGCCTGCTCCCCTCCCCTCCCGCGCGCCCGCCCGTCGATGAGCGCCGCTCCTCGCCCCCCGGCTGGGCCTTCGCCGCTGCGGCCGCCCGCGCCGAACAAGCCAGCCAACGCTGCACCCAGCGGGCCCGTCACGCCCGCACGCTGTCGGTGCACTGCTCCCACCTCCCGGCCATCCAGGTGCCCCCGTCGGTGCCCGGCCACCACGCCGCAGGCCTGGCCGTGCCCCTGCTCGCCCGGAACCGCGACGAGGTCGCAGCGGAGCTCGCCCGGATGGGGGTCGAACTGGTGGAGTGCGGAGCGCGCCTGCTGGCCCCTGAAGCCGAGCAGGGCGACCGCGCGCGCGACGTGGCCGACCGCCTGCTCGCGCTGCCTCTGCACCCCTACTACCGGCCGAAGGACATCGACTGGCTGGCCGAACGCCTGCGCCAGGCCACGCTCCGCGCCAACGGCGACGGCAGCGCCGATCCTACGGAGGCGGTCGACTACGCCGCCAAGGCGGCCGGGGAGCTCTGAGCGGGCCCGATGGACCGGTCGACCAGCACGTCGCCGCACCCTCGCTCAACGAGCGGTCGAGGCAGCGCTTGGCGCGACGCGGAGGCCTCGCTCAACGGGAGGTGGAGACCTCGCACTTCGCCGCGCTGAAGGACGTCGACAGGGTGCCCACGGAGTTGCTGCCCCCGTCCAGCAGGTCGCCGTCGACCTCCACGTCCCAGACGTCGTCCCCGCCCTCGCTCAGCTTCAGCTCGCCCGAGTCCAGGGTCCAGCGGTCCACCAGGTCCACCTCCTCGGTCTCCAGGAACGCCGTCAGCACCTCCAGGTCGACCGTCTCAGGGTCCTCGCAGGTGTAGGCGTCCGCGAGCCCCTGCGTGGACGAGCCGTTGCGGTAGACGAGGTCGCCACCGAAGCGGCCGTCTCCAGCGGTGCCGCGCTGCTGGAAGGTGCCGACCGACGGGGCTGTGCGCGCGTCGTCGCTCAGGTCCTCTCCCTTGTCCAGCACCAGCGTCAGCAGCGCCGCGCCGTCGTAGTCCACGCCCGCGCTGCCCTCGGCCAGGTCGTCGTACAGCAGGTCGGTCGACTCGCAGACGCCCACGCCGTCGTCCAGGCGCGCCTGGTGCCGGGCCGTCGCGTCCACCCGCTCCCGCTCGGCCGTCTGCAGGCCCGTGCAGTAGTCGCCCGAGTCGCTCAAGCGCAGCGAGTGGGTGCGCAGCGTGCCGTCCACGGACACGACCCAGTGGGCCGACGAGGCGGTGAAGCCGTCGATGCCGGTGATGTCGACGGCGATGCAGCCGGTGCTCGACAGCAGCAGCAGGAGGGGAAGGATCGATCGCACGGGGACCTCCGGAGCCGCGGGGGGCGGCGGTCGCGGAGCGTAGCAGCCCCTCCCCGTCACCGGCCCCCGGAAGGGCAGGAGGGCGTCAGAGCTGGAGTGGGGGGAGGCCC
>CALCXL010000045.1 GCA_937907595.1 uncultured Pseudomonadota bacterium | reverse complement strand
TGGTGGGCCAGGAACTCGGCGACGTCGAAGCCGATGCCGCCGGCGCCGATGATCGCCACCCGATCGCCCACGGGCGCCTTGTCCTTGAGGACCTGGATGTAGGTCAGGACCGAGGGGTGGTCGATGCCGTCCAGGGTCAGCTGCCGGGGGTACACGCCCGTGGCGATGATGACGGCGTCCCAGCCCGTCTTGAGCTCCTTCGCCTCCGCCTTGGTGTTCAGGCGGACGTCGACGCCGTGCTTCTTCAGCATCGTGTCGAAGTAGCGCAGCGTCTCGCTGAACTCCTCCTTGCCCGGGACCTCCTTCGCCATGTTGAACTGGCCGCCGATGCGGTCCGAGGCCTCGAAGAGGGTGACCCGGTGCCCGCGCTCGGCGGCGGTGACGGCGGCGGAGAGGCCCGCGGGCCCCGCGCCCACCACGGCGACGTTCTTGATCACGGTGGCCGGGGCCAGGCTGACCTCGGTCTCGTAACAGGCCAGGGGGTTGACCAGGCAGGACGCGCGCTTGTTCTTGAAGATGTGGTCCAGGCAGGCCTGGTTGCAGGCGATGCAGGTGTTGATCTCCGCCGGGCGGTCCTCTTCGGCCTTGAGCACCCAGTCGGGGTCCGCCAGCAGGGGGCGCGCCATGCTGATCATGTCGGCGTCGCCGCGGGCCAGGACCTCCTCGGCGGTGCTGGGCATGTTGATGCGGTTGCTGGTGATGAGCGGGATCGAGACCTCGCCCTTCAGCTTCGCCGTCACCCAGGTGTAGCCCGCGCGGGGGACCATGGTGGCGATGGTGGGGACCCGCGCCTCGTGCCAGCCGATGCCGGTGTTGATGATGCTGGCGCCGGCGGCCTCGATGGCCTTCGCCAGCAGGACGATCTCCTCCCAGGTGGAGCCGTCCTTGACCAGGTCGAGCATGGACAGGCGGTAGATGATGATGAAGTCGTCGCCGACCTCCTGGCGCATGCGCCGCACGATCTCCACCGGCAGGCGCATGCGGTTGGCGTAGGAGCCGCCCCACTCGTCGGTGCGCTTGTTGGTCTTGCTGACCAGGAACTCGTTGATGAAGTAGCCCTCGCTGCCCATCACCTCCACGCCGTCGTAGCCGGCGGCCTTCGCCAGCACGCCGCACTTCACGAAGTCGCGGATCTGGCCCTCCACCCCGCGGGTGCTCAGCTTGCGGGGCTTGAAGGGGCTGATGGGCGACTTGATGGGGGAGGGGGCCACGGCCAGGGGCGAGTAGGCGTAGCGGCCGGCGTGCAGGATCTGCATGGCGATCTTGCCGCCAGCGGCGTGCACCGCGTCGGTGACCGTGCGGTGCTTGCGGGCCTCCAGGCGGTTGCTCATCTTCGCGGCGAAGGGCTTGACCCCGCCCGAGCGGTTGGGCGCCACGCCGCCGGTGACCAGCAGGCCCACGTGGCCCTGGGCGCGCCGGGCGAAGTACGCGGCCATCTTGGTCAGCCCGCCGAACTCCTCCTCCAGGCCGACGTGCATCGATCCCATCAGCACGCGGTTGCGCAGGGTGGTGTGCCCCAGGTCCAGGGGCTCGAGCAGGTGCGGGTAGGTGGGGTGCGTCATGGTGCGGGGCCTCTCAGTAGTGCCAGGGGAACTTGCCGAAGTCCTGCTCGCGCTTCTCCAGGAAGGCGTCGCGGCCCTCCCGCGCTTCGTCGGTGCCGTAGGCCAGGCGCGTGGCCTCGCCGGCGAAGAGCTGCTGCCCCACCAGGCCGTCGTCGACCATGTTGAAGGCGTACTTGAGCATGCGCTGGGCCGTCGGCGACTTGCTGTTGATCGTCTTGGCCCAGTCCAGGGCCAGGGCCTCCAGCTCGGCGTGGGGCACGGAGCGGTTGACCATGCCCATCTGGAAGGCCTCGTCCGCCGAGTAGTCAGCGCCCAGGAAGAAGATCTCCCGCGCCCGCTTCTGGCCGACCATGCGCGCCAGGTAGGCCGAGCCGTAGCCGGCGTCGAAGGAGGCCACGTCGGCGTCGGTCTGCTTGAAGATCGCGTGCTCGGTGCTGGCCAGCGTCAGGTCGCAGACGACGTGCAGGGAGTGGCCGCCGCCCACGGCCCAGCCGGGCACCACGGCGATGACGACCTTGGGCATGAAGCGGATGAGGCGCTGGACTTCGAGGATGTGCAGGCGCCCGAGCTTCGCCGGGTCGACCCCTTCGACGCCCTCGTACTTGTAGCCGTCCTTGCCGCGGATCCGCTGATCGCCGCCGCTGCAGAAGGCCCAGCCGCCGTCCTTGGGGGAGGGGCCGTTGCCGGTCAGCAGGACGGTGCCCACGTCGCTCCACTGCCGGGCGTGGTCGAGGGCCGTGTACAGCTCGTCCACCGTCTGGGGGCGGAAGGCGTTGCGGACCTCCGGGCGGTTGAAGGCGATGCGCACCGTGCCCTGGTCCACCGCGCGGTGGTAGGTCAGGTCCGTGAAGTCGAAGCCCTGGACGGGCCGCCAGCGGCTGGGGTCGAAGATCGCAGAAACCATGGGACCGCTCCGGGTGGGGGCCCGGTTGTAGCCGGCGTGGCGCGAGGGGTCCAGCGGCGGACTGAATGACCATTCAGTCGCGGGGGTCAGTCCTCTTCGTCGAGCAGGAGGCGGCGGAGGCCCGCGGCGTCCAGGACGTCCAGCTGCTTGGTGATCAGCCCTTGGGAGCGGAGGTGGCGAATCGCCCGGGACAGCGTCTCCGGCTGCCTGTTCAGGGCCCGGGCCAGCCCCGACTTGCCCAGACCGTGGGAGAGGGGATCGACCGGGCCGCTCCCCAGCAGGTACGTGGCCAGGCGGACGATGGCCGGGGCGGCGGACTCGCGGCGCTCCCGGAGCAGCTGGGCGACCTCCTGTGCGGTGAGCCGGAGGAACTGGGACCGGAACTCCGGGCGGGTCGCCGTCAGCTCCTCGACGTCCCGCAGCGGCAGCTCGCAGAGCTGGCTGTCGGTCAGGGTCTGCGCGCCGAAGAGCGTGGTCGGCTCCACCAGGTGCTCCAGCCCCAGCACCGATCCGGGGCCGCGGAGGACCGACGCCTGGGGGCGCCCGTCGCGGTCGGTGGAGGACAGGCCCACGACGCCGGATGGGGTGTGCACCACCCGCTCTGCCGGCTCGCCCTCCGCCCAAAGCCAGGTGCTCTTGGGGACGATCCGCGCCCGGAGGATGCGGGGACCGGGCAGGGACCTGCCAAGGGGGCAATCGCCGCAGTCGACCGAGCGCTCGGGCTGGATCTGCTGCTCGCTCATGAACTGCTTTCTTGCCGCCCATTTCATCCGGCGACCATGAGAACACCTCTCGGGGATCACCGTCCTTGATCGTCGTCAAGAGCGACCCCCAGGCAGCAGAGATTGTGTTCCGGTCTTGATGACGGTCAAGATCGAGCCGAGGCGTCGGGCGTGCGTGCCGCCCATCCCGCCTCCGG
Organism: uncultured Pseudomonadota bacterium; assembly: GCA_937907595.1. Classification (GTDB taxonomy): domain Bacteria; phylum Myxococcota_A; class UBA796; order UBA9615; family UBA9615; genus CALCXL01. The sequence continues at coordinate 7,050 of CALCXL010000045.1, read as the reverse complement.
GAAAGGCCTTTTTCCCGCACCGAGCGCCTGCTACGCTTGATCGCGATCAACCAACGGAAGGCATGACGCCGCCCGTTGTTGCGCTCGTGTCCTCCTGGGAGGATGCCCCGCGCCGGTTGATCGGGTCGGGGGGGCCGCGTGGCTTGGAGTCTTTCGGGAGGGCATCGGCCCATCTCATCAGCGTGGGAGTGGATCGACCAGTACTTGAGCGGGGCTGAGAGCGACTTGCTCGACCGCGTGGCGGCCCGGATGGCGGCTCGAGCAGGCGCGCGTCTGCCGGCCGCCGCCGCCGCCGCCCTTCGCGAAGCCCAGCACCTGCTCATCAGCCACCTCGTCGGCGAGGAGCCGCCCACCTCGGAGGGCCGCAGCTGGCAGCTGGAGACCGGTCGGGCCTTGCGCGCCGCAGGGCTGCCGCAGCGGGCGCTGGTTCGGGCGAACCGGGAGCTGGTGAGGGCGCTCGTCGAGGAGCTGGACGTGCCGCTGCGCGGCGAACCGGACGGGTACACCGTGGTGACCGAGCTGGTGCAGGCCCTCGGCGTGGACGCTGCCCTGCTCCTCGAGGCGTGGGAGGAGCACCAAGGCAGGGAGTCGGGGCAGCTGGAGCAGGCCCGAGACGCCCTGGTGGTGGCGCAGCGCATGGAGGCTGCGGGGCTGCTCGCGGCAGGGGTCGCGCACGACCTCAACAACGTCCTGGCCGTCCTCTCCACCGCCGCGGAGTCCATGCGATCGAGCGAGGCCCGCCCGGAGGACATCGACCTCGTGGAGTCCGCGGCCCTCCGCGGTCGCCGCCTCGCGCAACGCCTGATCGGGCTCGCGCGGCCGGCGAAGCAGTGCCTGGAGACCGTGGACGCGGTCGGCGTCCTTCAAGCGTTCGCGCCCTTCTTGTCCAGGATGCTCGCGCCGGACGTGCGCCTGATCCTGGCCCTGGAGGACGGTCCCGCCCCCGTGCGCATCGACCCGTCGGAGCTGGAGCGCGCGGTCATGAACCCGGTCATCAACGCGCAGGAGGCGGTGGCGGGGCGGGGGACGATCACGCTGCGAACGGCTCGGGTGCGATGCCGTCCGGAATCAGGCCTTGGCGAAGCGAAGACGCAGGGCGACTGCCTGCGCATCGACGTGGTGGACGACGGCTGCGGCATGAGCGAACAGGTGCGCAGGCGGGCCTTCGAGCCACTGTTCACCACCCGTGGCGCCGGCGTGGGCACGGGGCTGGGCCTGGCCAACGTCTGGTCCATCGTGCAGGGGGCGGGCGGCACGGCGGCCGTGGAGAGCGACGTGGGGGTCGGGTCGACGATCAGCCTCTGGCTGCCGATCAGCGAGGGCCCGGTGAGCGCGGTCCCCCCCGAGGCCGTCGCAGCGCGGGGGGAAGGGGAGTCGATCCTGCTCGTGGAGGACGACGGCGGGGTCGCTCGGGCCTGCGCACGCATGCTGCGGGCCTCCGGCTACGACGTCCGGTGCGAGGGCACCGCGGCGGGGGCGCTGGACTCCGCGTTGACCCTGCGCCCCGACTTGATCCTCACCGACTGCGTCCTGCCCGACGGCTCGGGGCTGGACCTGATCCTGGGGCTCCGCGCTTTGGGGGTGGACTGCCCGGTCGTGATGTCGACGGGGCTGGATCCCTCGCACGCCGACCCGGGGGGCCGGTTGCCGCCGGACGTGCGGCTGCTCTCCAAGGCCGTCGCGGCTGCGGAGCTCCTGAACGCCATCCACGCCGCCCTGGAAGCCGAGGGGAGCTGAGCCGGGGGCGCCCCCTCGTGGGGTCGGTCCAGCCCGCCCCAAGCGCGATCCTCAGCCCTCCGCCTCCAGCCACCGATCGACCGTCGGCCGGTCCAGCCCGATCCGCTCGCCCACGACGCGCGCAGTGCTCACGGCCTCGTCGCGGTCCGTCCCCTGGTTGCCGAAGTAGACCAGGCCGAGCCCGCGGGCGCCCTCGGCTCCAAACACCACCGCCGCGCGCATGGGGGCGCGGATCCGGCTGGGGTCCTGGTGGTGGCGGGTGATGATGGCCGCGAGCTCTCGGGGGAGGCCCCAGGCGCGGGCCGCAATCTCCCCCGCCGCCTCGTGGTCGCCCGGACACTGTTCGATCAGCGCCTCGAGGAGGAGATCGGTGGGCACGCCCTCCGATCCCAGCTCGGCCGCCACCGCGAGCAGTACCAGCTCGCCCAGGTTGTGCAGCAGCGTCGCCAGGAACGCGTCCTCCGGGTCGACCGCTCCCCCTTCGAGGGCGGCGGCGCGGGCCAGCTCGGCCGCGCGCAGGGTGTGGGCCCAGGCCGCCCGCGCCGCGTCCCCCAAGCCCTGCGCCTGCACCGGCACAAAGCCCTCGAGCAGGAGCTGCTGGGAGAGGTCGAGGACCCGGCGGCTCCCGAGCCGGCTGCAGGCCTCCTGCACCGACGCCGCCGGCTTCGCCGCCAGCATGTTCGCGCGGTTCGCCAGCCGCAGCACCCCCGCCGCCAGCGCCGCGTCCCGGCCGACCGCCGCGCTGACCTGCGCGGTCGACGCGTTGGTGCTGTGGCGCAGGTCCAGCAGCTCCGCCACGCCCGCCGGGGGCGAGGGCACCCGACCGTGCCGGAGGCGATCGAGCAGGAGGGGCAGGTCCCGGGGCGCCGGGGCCGCCTGCGGCGCGGGCCCCAGCTCCGTGGCCGCTCCCAGCGAACGCAGCATGGTGCGACGCAGCTCCTCGGCGTCGAAGGGCTTGATCAGGTAGTCGCAGACCCCGGCCCGGAACAAGTGCACGACGTCGGCCACGCCCCCGCCGCCGCTCATGGCGATGATCGGCAGGTCCGGCTGCCGTCGGCGCACGGTCTTGACCACGTCGTGTGCGCTGCCTCCGATGAGCGCCAGGTCGGTCAGCAACAGCGCGGGGACGTTGCGCTCGATGTGGTCCAGGCAGACGTCGATGTCGTCCACCAGGTGGGCGTCGTAGCCGAAGCGCCCGAGCATCCGCACCACGGACGCGCCGAAGTGTACGTCGTCGTCGAGGACCACCACCCGGGCGCGCCCCGTCACCGCTGGCCTGCCGCGGGGGTCAGCTCCGCCACGAGCTCGCGGGACTCGCGGGTGAGGGTGGTGGCCGTCTCCAGCGCGCCCTCCAGGTTCTCGACGATGTCCAGGACCTCCGCCAGGTAGCCGGCCACGCCGTCGGTCTTCCCTGCGCTGACCGGCTCGGCGGCCGCGCTCGTCATCTGCCGCAGGCTCGACAGCTCCAGGCGAAAGCTGGCCAGCGGGCTGGCCAGGTCGTGGTTGAGTTGGCGCAGCCACGCGGACACCGGGCTGCATCCCCCCTGCGGATCCTGCGCTCCGCGGCAGGTCGTGATCCCGTCCATCAGGTGCTTCGTCATCGCTCATCTCCCCCCAGGCGCACGGGGCGCCGGTGTGTCGGTCCGCGCCTCAGCGCGTCGGTGTCTCTCGCAGCAACAGGTGCCCCACCACGTCTTCGACCTGACCCGGTGGCAGGGGCTTGGCCAGGACCAGATCGGCGCCCAGGTGGAGCAGGCGCTCCCGGACCGCGCCGTCGACGATGCCGCTCTGCACGATGATCAGGACGCCGTTGAGGCGGCGGGAGGCGCGGATCCGGCGGCAGACCTCGAAGCCGTCCAGGCCGGGCATCACCAGGTCCAGGAACAGCAGATCAGGCACCCAGTCGGCGACGAGCAGGCCGCCGCTGAAGCCGTCGTGGGCGAGGCGGATCTCCGCGTCGGGGCGGGTGAGGGCGATCCGCCGCCGCAGGGCCCGCGCGTGGTTCTGGTCGTCGTCGAGCACGGCGATGCGCGGCGGCCCGGCGCCCAGGGACTCGGTGGCGGGGATGCCCAGCTCGTCGAGCAGCGCGGACAGGTCCTCGGGCCGGATGCGGAAGTGGCCCCCGGCGGTGCGAAAGCTGGGGACCCGCCCGTCCTGCACGTAGCGGAGCATGGTCCGGCGATCGACGCCGCAGAGGTCGGCGGCCTGGGTGGTGGTCAGGCCGGTGGGCCGGGTGAGCGGCTTCTCAGGCATGGCTGGGCCCCGCGAGCAGGGTGTCGAGCGCGCCGTGAAGCTGCTCGGGGTCGATGGGCTTGAGCAGGCAGGGCACCACCCCGCGCGCCAGGAAGCGCCGGGTCTCCGGGGTGAGCGCGCCGCCGGTGACCAGCAGCATGCGGTCGGCCAGCCGGGGATGGTGCGCCTCCATCCACGCATGGAGCTCGTTCCCGGTGCCGTCCGGCATCATCAGGTCACAGACGATGGCGTCGTAGCGGGCGCCAGCCAGGGAGGCGCGAGCGCAGGTGGCGGAATGCACGACGTCCACGGTGTAGCGCCGCCGCAGCGAGCGAGCCACGGCCCGGGCCACCCGCTCGTCGTCGTCCACCACGAGGACCCGGGGGCCCGCGCTGGCGTCGGCGGCCGCTTCGGACGGGGGGATCGCGATCGGCGTTGGCTCGGCGGGCGGCGGCTCAGGCGCTGTCGCCGCGGGGGTGACTGCGGCGAGGGGGGCCTGGTCGTGGGAGCTCAAGCCCTCCTCTGCGCCCGGCGCGAAGGGCAGGAGCACCCGCACGGTGGTCCCGAAGCCCCGCAGGCTGTCGACCTCCATCCGGCCTCCGCAGCGGTCCACGATGCCCCGGCAGACGGCCAGCCCCAGGCCCGCGCCCTCGCCGACGGAGCGGGTGGTGAAGAAGGGGTCGAACAGGCGGCTGATGTCGGCTTCGTCGATGCCGACGCCGTCGTCCCGGACCTCCACCACCACGTGGTCGCCGTCGGAGGAGCAGCGCAGGGCGATGGTGTGGGATGCGCGCTCACCCTCGGGGATCGCCTGGGCGGCGTTCACGATGAGGTTCAGGAAGAGCTGGGCAAGGGCGCCAGCGGGGGCCAACACCGCCGGGAACGAGTCGTAGGACTGCTTGAGCTGCGCTCGGTTGTGGACGCTTCCCGACGCCGCGGCGGCGGCGGACTGCAGGGCCTCCACCACGGAGCAGGGCCCCATCTCGCTCCCGTGGTCCACACCCGCGAAGGCGTCCAGCGACGCGACCACGCGGGCGATCGACTGGGACGCGTCGGCTGCGTCGGCCACCAGCAACGCACCGTCCGGATCGTCTGCCAAGCGCTCGGTCAGCACCCGGAGCGAGTCGAGCAGGTAGGACAGCGGGTTGTTGACCTCGTGGGCCAGGCCCGCGGCCAGCAGGCCGACGCTGCCGATGCGCTCGGCGATGGCGGTCTGGGCGCGCTGCCGGCGGTGGGCCGTCACGTCCTGCCCGACGCACATCACGGCGGGGGACCCCTGGAAGCTCACCGCCTTTGCGATGACCGAGAAGCTGAGCAGCGTGCCGTCGGGGCGGAGCATGGGGAGCTCCCCCAACTCCATCCCGTCGGGCCCCGCCTCCAGGACCCGCAGCATGTCGGCGGCCGGATCCGGCGTGCCGGGGGCGACCAGGGCCGAGACGGGCGCGCCGAGCAGCGGGGCGGGGTCGTCGAACCCGGCCGCCCGGGCGAGCGCCCGGTTGGCGTAGACGACGAAGCCCTCCTGCACCACGCAGGCGGCGGCGGGGGCCTCGTCGAGCAGCTGCCACCCCGCATGCGCCCGCGCCTCCATCGCCGCCGCGATCGCCGACTGGGAGCTGGTGTCGTGCCCCAGCAGGTAGACCGTGCCCGCGTCCCGATCCACGAGCCCCCCCCAGGAGGTGCTCCTGGGGCTCCCGTCGTCGGCCACGCAGCGGCACTGGAACGCTGCGCGGAACCCGGCCCCGCTCACCAGCTTGCCGAAGGCTGCCGCGGCGCTGTCGTAGTCGTCGGGGTGCACCAGGGCGAGCCAGTTTTTCCCGCGGAGCTCCGCGGGCTGGCGTCCCATCAGCGTCGCCCAGCCTTCTCCCAGGTCCAGCAACGTGCCGTCCAGGGCCAGCGTCAACGTCAGCGAGCCGCCCAGCTCCTCGAAGCTGCGGGTGGCGCGCTCGGTCGAGTCCAGCCGTTGGGCGATCTCCTCCACGGCGTCCTTGAGATCAACGTTCCCGCCGCCCGCCCCTGCGCCCCGCGCCGATGGGCTTCGATGCCCGGCCGCGAGGGAGACGAGGCGGTGAAGCTGGCGCTTCCGGTCCGCCAGCGCGCGCATCAGCCCCAGGCTGCCCGCCGCCAGGACCAGCATGGCCAACCCCGCCGCCCAGGCGCTGCGGCTCGCCGCGACGGAGGCGCGCCCGTGGGCGGCTTCCCCCAGCCGGCCCGCGGTGTCGTGGAGCCGGTTCATGCGTCGCTCCAGCTCGTGGGCCAGACCGGGGCTTCCGTGCTGGGTGCTCGCGCCCTGCGGGTCGCCCGGGGGCTGGGCGGCGGGGCGCACATCGCGGTGCCAGGCCGACCGCAGCCGCGCCGCATCGTCCCCGGGAAGGGCGCCGCTGGCCGACGAGACGAGCTGGTCGAGCTCGACGACCAGGGGGGACTCCGAGCTCACGGCGCTGCGGGGCTGCACCTCGTCGCTGCGCTCGCTCTCATGCCCCTCCACCAGCAGCCAGGACGTCAGGGTCTCGATCCGCGCCAGGTCCGCGCCCACCGAGCGGTGCCGCTCCGACTCGCCCAACCCCTGAAGCGCCGCGGCCAGCAGGACCACGGGCACCAGGATGGAGAGCCCGGCCACCCAGCCGTGCGGCAGGCGGTTCAACACGGGCCGTCCCCCTGGTGCGCGTCGAACAGGCGCGCCTTCGCGCGGAGGACTGCGTCCAGCTCACCCACGAACAGCCTGACGAGGGTCGCGTCCAGGTGCGACCCCGCCGACTCCTGGAGGATCCCGACGCTGCGCTCGACGGAGAAGGCCGCCTTGTAGGGCCGCTCGGTCGTCAGGGCGTCGAAGACGTCGGCCACTGCGACGATCCGGCCGGCCAGGGGGATGTCTCCGCCGGCCAGCCCCTGGGGGTAGCCCGTCCCGTCCCAGCGCTCGTGGTGGGTGAGCGCGATGGTCGCGGCCATGGACAGCAGGGGGGAGGTTGGGTCGTCCAGCAGGCGATGCCCCGCAGCGGGGTGCAGGCGCATCACGTCCCACTCGGCGGGGCTGAGGGGGCCGGGCTTGAAGAGGATGGCGTCCGGCACCGCGATCTTGCCGAC
>CALCXL010000044.1 GCA_937907595.1 uncultured Pseudomonadota bacterium | reverse complement strand
CGGCTCAGGGCTGCCTGGCTGGGCTGCCTGCTGCTGTCCGCCTGCGCGGCGGCGCCGGATCCCGCGCCCACGCTGCCCCCGACGACCTCCACCCTGGTCTGCGATCGCGACTACCTGCCCGCCCTGCGCGAGCTGGTGCGGGGCGCGCAGGAGGAGCTGCTGGCGGCCCAGTGGGAGCTGCACCCCAGCGGCACCACCGCGGCCATCGAGGACCTGCTGGCCGAAGCCGCCGACCGCGGCGTGACGGTGCGCCTGCTTCTGGACGACGAGGTGGACGCCAACGTCGCCGCGGTCGAGCGTCTGCTGGAGCGCGGGGTGCAGGCGCGCATGGACGAGCGACCGGACACGCGGGTGCACAGCAAGGTCCTGGTGGCCGACGGGCGCGACGCGCTGGTGGGCTCCACCAACTGGTCGTCGACGTCCATCGACTTCAACCACGAGTGCAACCTGCGCCTGCTGGAGGGAGCCGGGCCGGCCTACGTCGGGGACTGGCTGCGCGGGGTGATCGACGGGGATGCGGGGCGAACGGAGCCATCGACAACGCAGGACGGGCCCGCGATCGCCCTGGTGGACGACGACCTGCTGCCCAGCCTGCTGGACCGCCTGGAGGCGGCGACCGAGCGCGTCGACTTCGTGCTCTACGCCACCTTCCTGCAGCCGAAGAACCCCTCGGCCCCCACCATGCAGGTCTTCCAGGCGATCGCGGACGCCCAGGCCCGCGGGCTGACCGTGAGGGGGGTGGCCGACTGGTCTGACTGGAACCACGGCAACAACAAGCGCAACGCCGACGCGGTGGCCTGGCTGCGCGAGCGCGACGTGCCCATGCGCTGGGAGGACCCCCGGATCAACACGCACGCCAAGGCCTTCCTCATCGACGACGTCCTGCAGGTGCAGTCGGCCAACGTCTCCACCAGCGGCTTCTCCAGCAACCGCGAGGTCGGCGCGGTCACGCCGGAGTCGGGGACGATCGCCGCCTTCTCGGCCTGGTTCGATCCCCTCTGGGACGGGTCGACCGAGGAGCCGAAGTGATGGGGAAGCCCCTGGCGTGGCCGCTGTGCGCCCTGCTCGTCACCGCGCTGCTCGTGCCCCTGCCCGCCCAGGCCCGCAAGGCGCCGAAGCGCCCGGCCGCGCACCCGAACGTGGCCACCGCGCCCATCGCCTCCCTCGCCGAGCACCCGGGCCGCCTGCGCAACGCCGCCCAGCAGGCGCTGTACCGCAAGGACGTGCCGGCGGCGACGGCGATCATGGCGCGCGTGCTGACGGCCGAGCCCCTGGACGGCTTCACGCACGGGCTGCTGGCCCAGGCGCTGGCCTACGGCTGGGATCTGGGGCCCGAGGCGGCGGCGGCCTGGGGGGCGATGGTGGAGCAGGCCCCCGATCGGCCCGAGCTGGTGGGCTTCTGGGCCCTGGCGGCGCGGGAGGCCCACCGGGACGATCGCTTCCTGGGCCCCGAGAGCGCCTGGTACGCCGAGCACACCGCGCGCATCGACGCCGCCCTGGTCGCCGCGCCGCCCGCCGCCCGCTACGAGCTGCTCCTCGCCCGGCGGAGCCTGCTGTCCCTGGTCAAACAGCACGACGCCGCGCGGAGCGCCGGGCTGGAGGCCTTCGCCCTGAACCCCGACGGCTTGCAGGGGCGGCTGTCGGCGATGATCCAAGGGCGCATCGACGGCGACATCGCCTCGTCGGCGGAGCACTGCCTGGCCATCCTCGCGGCGGAGCCCTGGGCGGCAGAGGCCTGCTCGACGCTCTGGGCGGCGGTCTTTCCCGACGACCCCGTGGCCGCGGCGGCCCTGCAGGGGGCCAAGGTCCGCATCCTGGGCGCCGTCGCCGCCCTGGAGGACCGCTGGTTCGCCGATCCGGTGGTGGCCAACGAGCTCCTCAAGTTCCGCGCGCGCATCAAGGATCGCGAGGGGCAGACGGCCCTCCGGCTCCGGGTCGAAGCGGCGACGCCCGGCTTCCAGTACCTCAACCGCAGCCAGTGGTGGCGCAGCGGCGCCGTGGTGGGCCAGCCCTACCGTGCCATGAACATCACCACCAGCAAGTCCCAGGAGCTGCCGCCGACCGAGCGCCTGGCCGCCCTGAAGGCGCACTGGGACAGCGTGCCGCCCGAGGGCGCCGACGACTGGGGGCTGCGGCGCTATTTGGTGGCGGTGGCCGAGGCCGCCGGAGAGCTCGGTGACCGGGCCCTGCAGGGGGAGGCGCTGCGGGCGCGCTTGCGGGGGCAGCCCGCCGATCCGGAGGCGCTGCTCGCCCTGGCCGGCTTCCTGGTCGCGGAGCCCGGGGGCCAGGACGAGGCGCTGCGGTTGGTGCGGGCCTCGGCCCAGGTCCTGCTGGATCAGCCCTGGGACCCCATGGCCGCCGCCAGCCGCCGCCAGCGATTCTCCGACCACGTCGCCGACCTGCGCTCGGGCCTGGCGGTGCGCCGCACCCTGGAGGCCACCCTGGGCACGCCGACCATCGACGTCGAGCAGGTGCCGTCGACGGTCTCCACCTGGTTGGGCTGGGCGGATCGGGCGACGGATCCCCTGCTGGCCCTGCACGGGTGCCTGGAGGGCCTGAGCCTGCTGCCCCCCCAGGACCTGGATCGGCTGTCCGACGCGATCCTGGAGTCGAGCCTGGAGCGCTTCCGGGCCGCCGTGCCCGCCCTGGACGCCCTGGGGCTGGACGCGCGCCCCGCCCTGCTGGCCGCCGCGAAGGCCCGGGCGAGGGAGCGGGCCAACCGCGAGCAGAGCGGGGGCAAGGAGCAGCACCCCTTCGTGGGGAAGCCGGCGCCGGAGTTCGCGCTGCAGACCCAGGGGGGCGTGGAGCTCACCAACCGCAACCAGCGGGGCCGGGTGGTGGTGGTGGACTTCTGGGCGACGTGGTGCGGGCCCTGCATCAAGGAGATGCCGCACCTCCAGGCCCTGCGCGAGCGCCTGGGCGACGCGCCGGTCACCTTCCTGCTCGCGTCGGTGGACCAGACCGAGGATCCCGTCGCGCCCTTCATGGCCCAGCGCGGCTTCGGCTTCGATCCCGCGTGGATCGGGGAGGCCGGCATGAAGCAGCGCTGGCAGGTGCGCGGGATCCCGTCGCTGTTCGTGATCGACGGGGAGGGGGTCGTGCGGCACCACCACCAGGGCTACCGGCCGGACATCGGGGAGGTCCTGGAGGCCCAGATCCGCGCGCTCCTCGTGCGCGGAGATCGCTGAAATCGCCTCTGCCACAGCGCTTTCGTTGTGTCAAGGACGTATGTGTGCTAGAAAATCGGGCATCGAGGTATAGCGGCAGACCCGCCCGGAGCATCCATGGAATTCGATTTCGACGACGATGCTGAGCTCCCTGAAGGCGACGTGATGGTCATGGGCACGTGGACCCGGCCGGAAGCGATCGACCTGCTCGAGGACGCGCTGCCGAACGCCGCGCACCTTCAGCCGCTCTGGGAGCGGATCGTGGTCAAGCTCGAGGACGGCAAGGCGCTGGTCGGGCTGCCCATCACCTCCAAGGTGACGGACGAGAACTGCGACAACCACGCCCGCCACCTGCACTCGCTGCTGCGCATGCTCGGCTTGCCCCTGGTGAGCTCGCCCATGGCCCTGGACCGCATCAGGACGTCGGAGGCCGAGCTCCGGCCCCTGCACTACGAAGCGCCAGAGCGAGAAAAGAAGTAAGCAGCAGCCAGAGGCCCGCCCCACCGCGGCCGCCTACCTGCGCAGCGCACCCCTCGCCGCCGTCGCCCAGCGCGGATCGGCGCTCCATCTCCGGATAGAACGGCCCCGCGGTCTCGGCCTCGTCGTCGTTGGCGGCGTCGTCGTCGTCCAGGGCGTCGTCGTCGTCGGCGAGGTCGTCGTCGTCCGCCGCGTCGTCGTCGTTCGCGGCGTCGTCGTCGTCTGCTGCGTCGTCGTCGTTGGCGGCGTCGTCGTCGTCGCCCAACCCGGTGCAGCTCAGCTCGATCTGGAACGCCGACGTGGCGCCCTCCCAGCCGTCCACGAGCAGGTGGTAGGTGGTGCCCGCGACGGCGTCGAAGGTGACGACCTCGTCGTCGCTCTGGGGGCTGATCGAGCTGGCGACGCAGGCGGTCGGCGCGCAGGCGGTGCCCTCGGTGACGAAGAGGTCCAGGTCCGCGCTCAGGCCGGTCATCGACAGGGTCACGGGCTCGCTCAGGGCGGCGGTCCAGCTCCAGGCGAACTCGGGACCGGAGTACAGGTAGCTGGTGCAACCGTAGGACAGCACGGTGGTGGAGGAGCCCGCGGCGTCGTTGGAGCCCGCGACGGGGACCCCGCAGGAGAGGGTGGCTGCGGCCTCGCAGGGGGCGTCGCCGTCGCAGGTCAGGCCAGGCAGCGCCCCGTGAGCCCCCTGATCCACCCAGAAGCCGGGCGAGGGCGAGCAGGCCCCTGCGAAGGGATCCAGGCGGTCGCCGGCGTTCTGCACCTCGAAGTGCAGGTGGGGGCCGGTGGAGTTGCCCGAGCTGCCCATCTCCCCCAGCTTCTGCCCGCAGGTCACGACGTCGCCGGTGCCCACGGTGAGCGACCAGGTCTTCATGTGGGCGTAGTAGCTGTGCTTGCCGTCGGCGTGCAGGACGCGCACGTAGTTGCCGAAGCCGCCGCCGCCGGGGCAGTTGCCGGTGGTGCAGTCGTCGGCCACGCCGTCGTTGGTGTAGTCCACCACGCCGCCGGCCGCCGCCACGATGTCGCGCCCCTCGGCCATGCCCGCGAAGCCGCCGCCGCCGAAGTCGCTGCCGTTGTGGCCGGCGTAGTAGATCGAGCCGCAGTTCCAGTCGTGCCCGCCCTCGTCCTTGTAGGCCGTGGGGTACCAGTCGCCGTAGTCCTGGGCGGTGGTGGGGAAGATGTACGACTGCGCCGACGCGGTCGAGACCAGGAGCAGGAGCAGGGCGAACACGGGCGCGTGACCTCCGAGCGGCGAGCGTATCAGGGGCGCGCGGCCCGATGCGCGCGCAGGCAGGGGCGAGCGGCGGGCGAAGCTGTCGACGGGCTGCAGGCGGGGGGATCACGCTCTACCCTTGGCGGCATGCTCCGCGCGACCACGTCCCTCCTGGCCCTCCTTGTCCTCATCGGCTGCAGCACCCCGGTGGAGGTGGACCCCTGCCAGGAGGCCGGCGACGACGCGCTGTCGACCTGCCTGGCGCCCACAATGGACGAGGAGCACTACGTCCGCTGGAGCTCTGGCTACTTCGACACGATGGACAGCGACGCCGACCGCGACGTGGAGCCGCCCTACAGCGAGCTGGTGGCCCGCTGGGAGTGGCCGCCCTGGTTGCTGCTGACCGCCTTCGGCCACGACAACATCCTGGCCACCGACGCGCTGCTGCGCCTGTACCCATCGACCATCCCCGAGCGGGACTGCCGCTTCTTCGACCAGCAGCCCTTCGGCCGGTGCCGGGTCACCTTCTATTACGCCGACGCCGCCCACGAGGGCCGCGGCTGCCCCATCTACGAGGAGTTCACCTTCAACGACGCGGGCGAGATCACCTGGATCGAGGCCTGGTCGGACCTGCCGGGCTTCCTGCCCATGGACGGCGGCGCGGACCCCTGGGGCGAGGGCGAGGGGGTGACCCGCCTGTCCACGCGCATCCCGGGGCTGGGCAACGCGCAGGGGCTCATCGACCTGGACGGCGCCGCGATGGCCGCCGCGGCTGACTCCGACGCCGACGTCGCCGACTTCGTGCTCCGGGCCAACGACTGGTACGCCACCTGGTCGGCGGCGGTGGAGGCGGCGGGGGACTCCATGTGGCCGGTCGGCTGCGGGTGGGAAGAGCGGAAATAGCTCCGGCCCTGACGTTCGCGTCCAGGTTTTGTATAGTTTCTCCTTCGCTCGGGCCGCACCCCGAGCTGGGCAGGAGGACTCCCCGCGTGAGCGACATCGGCCTGGGCCGCTACAAGATGGGCACGCTCTGCCGGATGACGGGGCTGAAGCCGGAGCTCCTGCGCGCGTGGCAGCGGCGCTACGGGCTGCTGGAGCCCGAGCGCACCGAGGGTGGCCACCGCCTGTACACCGCCGACGACCTGCGGCTGGCCCTGCACCTGCGCGACCTGGTGGGGGCGGGGCGGAGCATCGGTGAGCTGGCGCGGCGGGGGCGGGCGACGCTCCTGGCGGAGGCCGGGGGGGACGAAGCGGAGCAGACGGAGCCCGAGGAGGCGACGCCGATCGTTCCTACGACGTCGCACGAGCCCGTGGACATCGAAGCCCTCCGGCGGGAGGTGGTCCAGGGCGCCGTGCGCATCGACGCGACGCGGCTGCGGGACGCGCTGGATCGGGCCACGGCGTCCATGAGCCGGGAGGAGTTCGTGGCCCAGGTGGTCAAGCCTTGCTCCCAGGAGATCGGGGACCTGTGGGCCAGCGGCGGCTGCTCGGTGGCCGGCGAGCACCTGGCCAGCGCCATGATCCGCCAGCGCCTCACCGACGCCCTGCGCCGCGCCTCCCCCCCCGAGGGGGCCGCCGCGCAAGAGGCGATCGTGGCCTGCGCGCCCGACGACTTTCACGAGAACGGCGCCCTGGTCGTCGCCGCCCGCCTCGCCGCCCAGGGCTGGCGCGTGGTCTGGCTGGGTGCCGCCACGCCCATCGCGGACCTGGACCAGAGCTGCCGCCTCCGTCGACCCCACGCGGTCTACGTCTCCTGCACCCTGCCGGGCGCCTACCAAGGGGCGCGCGAGCCCCTGCTGGCCTTCGCGCGGCGCTGGCAGGGCGCCTTCGAGCTGTCCCTGGGCGGCCAGGGCGTGCCCGAGCAGGACGCGCAGCTCACCGACGCCGGCGTGCGGCTGGTGCCGGTTCGCTGAAGCGGGGGTCGGAGGACGGCAAGCGGGAGCCGGACGCGCCCAGCACGACCGGCTGGTCCGGGAGCGCGACCAGCGATCCCCGGGGCACCGCGCGACGACCTTCGGCATCATGCGCCGAACCCCGCCGCCCCGGACGCCGCCCATGACCGCCCAGCCTGGAATCCTCGCCCCCCTGCCCCCCGTCGCCCGCTTCTTGCGGCTGGACTTCCGGGGGGAGGACGCGCGCGCGGCGTTGCAGGGCCTCGCCGGGACGGGGCTGGGCGACGACACCGTGATCGGCTTCGGCGACGCCTTCCTGCGGGCCGCCGGCGCCGACGTGCCGGGCATGCGGCCCTTCCCCCGCTTCGAGGGGGCGCAGGTGGCGCTCCCGTCCACGCCCTCGGCCCTGTGGGTCTGGCTGCGCGGGACCGACCGCGGCGACCTGCTGCACGCCGGGCGACGCTGGCAGGCTTTGCTCGGCGACGACTTCAGCGTGGCGTCGACCACCGACTGCTTCGTGCACCGGGACTCCCGGGACCTCAGCGGCTACGTCGACGGGACGGAGAACCCCACCGGCGAGGACGCGGCGCGCCACGGGATCGCGGGGGGGCCGGACGGGGTCGCCGGCTCCAGCTACGTCGCCGTGCAGCGGTGGCGGCACGACTTCGCGGCCCTGGAGGCCCTGAGCGAGGCCCAGCGGGACGACGCGGTCGGGCGGCGACGGTCGGACAACGTCGAGCTCACCGACGCGCCGGAGACGGCCCACGTCAAGCGAACCGCCCAGGAGGACTTCGAGCCCGAGGCCTTCGTGTTGCGCCGGTCGATGCCCTGGACGGACGCCGGCGGGGCGGGGCTGCAGTTCGTCGCCTTCGGCCGCAGCCTGGACGCCTTCACCGCGCAGCTTCGGCGCATGAGCGGGGCCGAGGACGGGGTCGTGGACGCGCTGTTCGGCTTCACCCGCCCCGAGACCGGAGCGACGTTCTGGTGCCCTCCCCTGCGGGACGGCGGGCTGGATCTGCGGGCCGCCGGGATCCCGTAGGGGCCGGTCGACCCTCCTTCAGTACCGCTCCTGCAGGGCCTTCAGCTGCTTCTCGGCCTCCTGCAGCCGGTCCTCCATCGCCTTCAGCTTCGCCTTGAGCTCGCCGTCGGTGGGGTCGGGCTCGGTGTCCTCACGGGTGCGGATGGCCTCGATCGTGGTGTCGATGGCCGCGCGCACGGACTCGATGTCCTCGCGCCCGCGCTGGGCCTGCAGGGCGGCGATGGAGCGCTCGTCGCCCAGGGTGCGCAGCAGGTGGATCGCCTTCTGCCGCGCGCGCAGGTGCAGGTCGCCCAGCATGCGATCCGCCTCGCGGGCCAGGGGGCGGCGGAGCGCGTCGCGATCGGCCCCGGCCGCCTTCTTGAGCAGGGCCAGACTGGCGTCCCAGGCCACCAGGCGCGTGCGGTGGGGCACGGTGGCGGCGCGCAGGCTGGAGAGGGCGTCGATGTCGCCGCCGCGGCCCTGCAGACCCAGGGTCCGGGCCGCGGCGCGCTCCACCAGCTGCAGGGGCCCGCTGCCCGCCCGCAGCAGGGGGAAGAGGCGGCGGCGCACGGATTCACCCTCCAGCTCACCCAGGGACAGGACCGCCTGAGCGCGCACGTCGGGCACCACGTCGTCGCGCAGGCGGGAGACCAGGGCGTCGACGATGGGGGGCCGGCTGAGGGATCCGCCCAGGGCGTCGGCGATCGTCTCCCGCACGCCGCTGTCCGCCTCCCGGGGCAGCGCGGCGGCCAGGGCGTCGAAGTCGGCGTCGTCGGCCCAGGCCGCCAGGAGCTTCGCGGCGGCGCTCCGCACGACCCGGTCGGCGGTGGACGACGCAAGCAGGCCCTGCACCGCCACGCGCAGGGCGTCGTCGGGCTTCACGTCGTGCAGGTGCTGCAGGGTCCAGAGCCGAGCGTAGGGGTGGGGGCTCTGCTCGAGAAGCAGGCGCCAGGCGGCGGGGCCCTGGGTCAAGGCGATGTCGGCCAGCAGCCCGCCCTTGGGGTCCGCGGCGACGTAGAGCAGATCGCCGTCGATGGGAATGAGGGCGCCGCCGTCCCGGGCGTCCATCCAGATCCGGTGCACGGTGGTGCCGGTGGTGGTGGCGACTTCGATGTCCACGGGCAGGGTGAAGGTGGGCCAGTCGGCGCTCTGGGTCTGCTTGAGGCCGACGCGCAGGGCCTTCGCTTCGGCGTCGACGGCGGCGGTGACCGCCAGCTTGGGGTGGCCGGGGGAGCGCACCCACTGGTCGAAGAACCAGCCCAGGTGCAGGCCCGACGCCTCCTCCAGGGCGCGGCGCAGGTCGTCCGTCTCCACGGTGCCGTGCTGGTTGGTCGCCGTGTAGCTGCGGATCCCCCGCCAGAAGGGCTCCTCGTCCAGCATCACCCGCAGCATCTGCAGCACGGAAGCGCCCTTGCCGTAGGGGTTGGAGGCGCCACCGGTGGCCGGCTGGTTCCTGAAGTCCAGGACCAGGGGGCGCGCGGCCCGGTCGTCGGCGGCCACCTCGCCCCGGTAGCGGCGCAGCGCGGTGCCGGCCCCGGCGAAGGCGCCGTCGGCGTGCTCGCCCCACATGCCGCCGAAGAAGGTCGCGAAGCCCTCGTTGAGCCACATCTCCCGCCAGGTGCGGCAGGTCAGCTGGTCGCCGTACCACTGGTGGGCGAGCTCGTGGGCGATGACGCCGTCGGTGCGGGTCCGGCTGGCCGCGAAGGCCTCGGGGTACAGCATGCGGGCGTCCAGGATCGTCGCCGTGGGGTTCTCCATGCCCGTGTAGAGGAAGCGCTGCACGAAGATCTGGTTGTAGGAGTCGTAGGGGTACTCCACCCCGGTCAGCTCGGAGAAGTAGTCGAGCATGGCCACGGTGCGCCCGGTGCTGTGTGCCGCCACGGCGGGGTCGGTGCCCGGCGGCGTGAACCACATCACAGGGCGGCCGCGCCAGGCGGTCTCCCCGCGCTCGTAGGGGGCCACGGCCAGGGCCACCAGGTAGTTGACCAGGTCCCCGCCACCCAGCGCCCACTGCCAGCGGGTCCAGCCGGGGCGGGCGGGGTCGGCGGCCTTGCCCCGCAGCGTGCCGTTGGAGACGACGGTGAAGCGGTCCTCCGCGCTGGCGTTCATGGCGAAGGTGAAGCGGTCGTCCGGCGCGTCCCAGGAGGGGAACCAGTAGCGGTGGTCGGTGGCCTCGCCCTGGGACCAGGCCTCGTCGTAGGCGTCGGGGCCCAGGGGGGGCGCCCGGCGGAAGTGCAGGCCGTTGGTGGGCGCGGCGGTGTAGGTGGTGGCGATGGTCAGCGTGGTGCCCAGCTCCGTGGGCGCGGGCAGGGCGATGCGCAGGGTGCTCGGCTCGGCGACGAAGGTGGTCGGCACGCCGTCGATCGTCACCCCCTGGATGTCCAGGCCGATCTGGTGGAACACGACCTCCATCAGGCCGCGGCGCAGGGGCTGCACGGTGTGCGTGGCGGTGCCCTCCACGGTGCCCTGCAGGACGTCGACGGCCACGTCCAGCTCCAGGTGCTGGATGTCGACCCGCCGGTCCAGGGCGACGACGTTGCGGCCTTCGGGCTGGAGGGGGGCGGCGTGCGCGGCCAGGGGCAGCGACAGGAGGAGGAGGAGGAGCAGGCGCATAGGTAGACCTCCTACCAGACCCTTCGGGCCGTGGCAGTCAGGGCGGGTAGG
>CALCXL010000043.1 GCA_937907595.1 uncultured Pseudomonadota bacterium | reverse complement strand
CAAGGGAGAGGCCGCCTACTTCCACACGGAGGACCCCGATCGCAGCAACTGCCTCATCGACGACCCCTATGTGAAGTACGCCGCGGGGGTGGAGCTGATGCTCAACAACCTGGTCGGGGAGTTCGATTTCGCAGCGCGAGTCCAATACAACGGCGACGTTTCGACGGCGTCCGAGGCCGACGTCAGCGCCCAGGAGGCCGCGTGCCCGGGCGGACAGAGGATCACCCTCGCCGACCCCGACTCTCCCTCGCCCACGGACTACGAGACGGGCCTGCAGGCCACCCCCGAGGTCCGACACCCCTTCACCCACGCGATCTACTGGAACCTGTTCTTCGGCTTCACCCCCGAGTTCGCGTTGGACCTGCGCGGCTTCGTGGACGTCGCGGGCGACGCGCTGGTGACCGCGAAGCTGACCTACACCTTCGCCGGCGCCCTCGAGGCGAGCCTGGGCACCCTGGTCATGCTGCACACCGGCGAGGGGACGATCTTCTCGCCCTACGCCAACAACCACCGGATCGAAGCCGGGCTGCTGTACCGCTTCTGATGCGTGCTCTCGCCGGACCCTCCGCCGCGCTGCTGGCCCTCGTGGCCTGCCTCGGGCTCACGCGGCTCACGGTGGACGGCGCGGCGCCCTGGACCCTCCCGCCCGACGCACCCCTGGCGCAGGCCAACGCGCGGCTCAACGTGGCCACGGGCGGCGACGATCTGCTCGCGGTCGCGGTGGTGGATCGCCGCGGTGGAGCTCACGGGCTCCTGGACGCCGACGGGGTCGCCGCGCTGGAGCGGGTGCAGGCGATGCTCTCCGAGGCCCCGGGGCTGCACCGCGTGCGCTCCGTGCTCAACGCGCCGCTTGTGGACACCCGCGACGGCACGATCACCGCGAGCACCCCCTTCTCCCCACCCCCCTCCGACCCGGCCACCTGGCAGGTTGCGCGCGCGAGGCTGCTGACCGATCCCTTCGCGGGGCAGCTGATCTCCTCGGACGGGCGGGTGGCCTCGGCGGTGGGCTGGATCGACCGGGGCAGCCGCGAGAGCGCGATGGTCTCGGCCATGAACCGGGAGCTCCGGCGGGGGCAGGTGCCGCCAGACCAGGCCCTGCAGCTGCGAAAGCTCGTCTCCCAGGCGCGCCTGGCGGTGGCGCTGGGGGAAGCCGAGGGACCGCCCGACGTCGCCGTGGCCCGGGCGCTGGAGGGCTCCGCGGTCGCCCTCGAGCGCGGGTGGGTTGCGTCGGCCGAGGCCCAGGTGGCCGATCCCGCCGGCGTGGCCACCGCCGCGGTGCGGGCCGCCCTGACCGACCTCGAGCTGCCCGAGGGCATCCACGCCGAGCTGACGGGCCCGCGGGCCACCGAAGACGCCCTCGCCGCGGAGACCCCCCGGGCGGTGCGGGCCGCGCTGTTGGCGATCCTGGCCGCAGCGGGGCTCGCGGGGGCCCGTCGCCGACGTCGACCGGCGGAGGGGCTCGCCGCAGTGGTGGCGGGGTTGCTGGCGTTTGGTGGCAGCCTGGGGCTCTGCGGTTGGATGGGCGTGGGGCTTCACCCCTGGCTGGCCCTGCTCGCGCTGTTGGTGGCCTCCTGGACGGCCTCGCTGGTGGTGGCGGGCCGCGGGCCTGCGCTGCGATCCGCCCCCGCCGTCGCGGCCCCGGCGGGGCTGGCGCTCGTCCTGGGGGGCGGGCCGGGCGTCGCGGCGGTCGGCCTCGGCTCGTTCGCGCTGGGCCTGACGTTGGCTGCGGGCTTCGCGTCCCCCACCGACGAGCCCGATCCCGCACCTGCCCGCTGGCCCGTCCTGCCCCTCCTGCTCGTGCTGGCGGGCCTCCTGGCCACCCTCGTCGGGCGGCCCCTGGGCCTCGACCCCGCCAGGATGCTCGCAGCTGGGCACGCCGTGGGCGCCGCCACCGCGGTCCTGGGCCAGGAGCTGGGCACCGCCCCGGCTGCCTTCCTGCTCTACGAGGGGGGCAGCCCCCGGGCCATCGCGCGCCCGGCCTCGCTGCGCGCCCTGGACTCCCTGCAGCAGGCGATCGAGGCCGACGCAGCCGTGGTGAAGAGCGCGTCGTGGGCGGATCTCATCGCACAGCTCCACCGAGCGGTGGCGGGCCCCGAAGGAGGGCGATTGCCGGAGTCCGAGGCCCTCGTCGAGCAGTACCTCCTGCTCTTCGGCCGCCCCCAGGAGACCCGCGCGCTCGCGTCAGCGGAGCTGGACATGGCCCCGATCCTGCTCCGACTCAGCGCGGACGGGGGCACCCAACTCGCGCGTCTGGCGGATCGCTTTCCCGCGGACGACGACGCCGTGACGCTGGTGGGCCAGGCCGTCGCCATGGCCGTGTGTGCCCGGGATCGCGCGCGCCTCGGCGGCCTGGGGCTGCTCCTCGGCTTCATCCTCCTCTGCGGCGGGCTGGGCTGGGGGCGGCGGGATCGCTGGTCGGCGTTGGCCCTGGCGGGCACGGCGGGGGCTGTGGCCATCGCGGTGGCGGCCTGGGCGTTGGGGTCGATCGGCCTCCCCGCGATCCTCGCGGGCGGGGTCGCCGCGGGTGGGTCGGCGGCGACGCTCCTGGGGGTTCGGGGGCGGGTCGCGGCGGTCCCACTCCTGGGCCTGGTGGTGCTCATCGCCAGCCCGGTGGCGCTCTTCTCGTCCTTCGCCCTGGGCGCCTGCTCGGGCCTGGCCGCGTCCCTGGGCCTGTCGTCCCTCCGGCGCGGCCCCTGACCCAAGCCCCGCGTGGATCGGTCTCCCAGGATCGGAACGACCCTTGCACTCCGGCGTGGCTCGACTATTAGTGCGCCGCGTTTCACTGCGGACACAGAACCGCCGTCTTGGCCCACTGCCCGACGGCAAGAAGAACCTGGAGAGACGAATGAGCATCAAGAACAACATCTTCTGGCTGATCGCCATGCTGGGGGGCGCCCTCACCCTGGCCGGCTGCCCCAACATCCTCACCGACGACGACGACAGCGCCTCCGACGACGACGACAGCGCCTCCGACGACGACGACAGCTCCGCCGACGACGACGACAGCGCGGCCGGTGGCTGCGAGGACCTGCAGGCGGCTTTTGAGGCCTGCGGCACGACGGGCAGCTGGGACGGCACCCAGGCTGACTTCTGCGGCATGTACGACGCCATCGACGCCGCCGATCAGCCCGCGTTCCTCGGCTGCACCGAGGGCGCCCTGGCCAGCCTCGACTGCGCCAGCCTGACCTCCGCCAAGGAGGCCATGAGCAGCCTTGAGTTCTACCTGCTGGACACGGTCGGCTGCGAAGACTTCGGCCCCGAGACCCCCGTCATGGAGCTGGACGCCATCGAGGTCTCCTGCTCCGAGGAAGCCGGCCCCGGCAACATCCACAGCGCCTGGAACGTCGAGCTGAACGTCGAGCCCGGCTGGATCGCCTCGGGCTCCCTGTCGCTCTTCCTCTGGGACGGCAACACCTTCAACGCCAACTGGGCCAACGACGTGCACTACGTCGACGCCTGGCTGCCCGTCGGCACCTGGAACAACGACGAGTCCGGCGACTACTCGCTCTACGACACCTGGTCCACCGACTTCGACGGCTACAGCGACCTGGGCGACGCCCAGACCAACGATGGCACCTTCCTGAAGTGCGTGGACTCGGCGGGTGTGCCCCAGATCGAGAACCGCGACTTCATGGTCTGCGCCACCGACTTCACCTACCCCGCCGTGAGCGAGTGCTGGTACTGCGGCAACTCCTTCGGGGAGGCCGCCGGCACCAACTCCGTGGACCACGGCACCATCGGCATGTGGGACGACGGCACGGACACCTGGACGGCGACCGAAGAGTTCTCCGACACCGCGTCGGCCGACTACCCCTGCTTCTACACCTGGGCACCGTCGCCCTGAGCGAGGGCCGCCTGGACCCGACACCGCGTCGGCCGACTACCCCTGCTTCTACACGGTGCTCTGAGCCCCGCGTAGTTCCCTTC
>CALCXL010000042.1 GCA_937907595.1 uncultured Pseudomonadota bacterium | reverse complement strand
GGGACGTCGCTTCCACTTTTCAGGCATTGGAAGAAAAGTTCCAACCCTTGGAAGATCAGTAGATCTCGCGCTGAAGGCCGCGCTTGGCGAGGGCGATTCCGCCGAGGCCGAGCATGCCCATGAGCTGATCGTGCAGGCCAGGATCCGCCCCCGCGCCCCCAAGAGCGATGGACGCGATGCCCAGACCCAGCTCCAGCACCATCGACCCGGAGATGCGCTCCGCGCCGTGCTGCGCGACCGCATGGGCGGCCTCGTGCCCCAGCACCGCCGCCATGCCGGCCTCGGTTCCCATGACGGGGACGATGCCCTTGTAGACGGCGATCTTGCCGCCGGGCAGGCAGAAGGCGTTGACGTTGTCGGAGTCCAGGAGCTTGTACTCCCAGTCCAGGGACCGCCAGCGCGAGGGGGTCCGGCGGGCCACGCGCTTGCCCACGCGGGCAACCGTCTCCGCCTGGCGCCCGGTGGTCACCACGGTCTCCGCGGCCAGGGCCTCGCGGTAGGCGTCGGCGCCCAGCTGGAGCTCGGTCTCCCAGGGCACCAGGATCGCGCGGTCGCGGTTGGTGTAGGGGACCTTCTGGCAGCCCGCCAGCAGGAGGACCGCCGTGATCAGCAGTCCCGTCAACGTCTTCGAATCGTGCACTCGGCAACTCCCGGGGCAGTAGGCGGCGCAATCACCGCGGTCGCAGCGGGGCGCAATGTGCCCGGACGGGAGGACATTGTCGACCGGCTTGTCGGGTCGCCGGAGGCCACCTTCCCGGGCTGGTAAGCTCCGCCGAACCCGCGTCCCCCTGCGACCCCGCCGTGTCAGAACCCGCCCGCCAGCGGCCGCCCTCGGGGCCGGTCATCGTCCTCCCGCCCCGGGACCCGGGCGCCCCCTCGCGGCGCTTTCGGCTGCGCCCCGGGCGGCTGTTCGGCCTGTTGGCGGTTTGCCTCCTCCTGGGCGTCGCCCTGGGCGGCGTGGGCAGCCGACTCCTGGAGCCCGCGCCCGCGGACCCGGCGCTGACGGAGGAGAACCGCCGCCTGAGCGACGAGCTGGCCAGCCTCCGCCAGGAGCTGAACGCGTTCCGGGAGAAGCTCGCCACCGAGCTCCGCGCCGCGCTGCCCGAGGAGGACCCCACCCCATCGGAGACCGGCCCGCGCCTGGCCGTGCCCATCCCCGCGCTGTCCAACGACGAGCAGACCGTGCGCGTCGCGCTGCTGCGCTCCGACGGAGACGTCGTCCTGGAGGGTCAGGAGCTGTTCCTGGAGCACACCAACGGCGTCACGACCCCCATGCGCGGCCGCGCCGTCGCCCGCGTGAACAAGAACGGGGTGTTCGTGGAGGGTGTTGGCAACGCCCAGCCCGGGCTCCGGGTGATCAACCGCCTGGGGCCCATCCGCATCGGCGACCGCGAGTTCCCCGGCACCCTGGAGCTGCACAGCGATCAGGAGCGGCTGCTGGTGGTCAACGAGCTGCCCCTGGAGCGCTACCTGGCCGGCGTCGTCGCGTCGGAGGTCCCGGGCTCGTGGGGGGTGGAGGCCAAGAAGGCGCAGGCGGTCGCCGCGCGCACCTACGCGCTCATGAAGAAGGCCGACGCCGACCGGGCCTGGGACCTGGAGGCCACCGTCGACGACCAGGTCTACTCCGGCAAGCCCGTCGACGGCTCCACCCGCGCCGCGGTCACCGCCACCCACGGGGAGGTCCTCACGCGCGACGGCTACCTGGTCTCCGCCTTCTACCACTCGACCTGCGGAGGCATGACCGAGCTCCCCCGGGACGTGTGGCCCGAGCAGCCCAGCCACGGCAACACCGCGGTGGTGGGGGGCTTCTGCGACAAGTCTCCCCACGCCCGCTGGACGGTGGACGTCTCCCCCGAACAGCTGCTCTCCGCGGCCGCCCGCGCCGGGCACGAGGCCACGCAGGTCAAGGGCCTGCACGTGCGCAGCCGCTCCACCAGCGAGCGCATCACCGCCATCGATCTGGTCACCGATCGCGGCACGGTCACCTGGTCTGGCCAGCGCTTCCGGGAGCTGCTCGGCTACGGGAAGATCAAGAGCGCGCGCTTTGAAGTCGCGGTGCAGGGCGGCTCGTTCCGCCTGACCGGCCGCGGCTTCGGCCACGGGGTCGGCATGTGCCAGTGGGGCGCGCAGGGCATGTCCTCCGCGGGGGAGGACTACCGCGCGATCCTGGGCAAGTACTACCCGGGCAGCAAGATCGAGCGGATCTACTGAGCCCGCGATCGGGCATCCAGGGGACCGCGCCCGCCCCCGCCCGACGGGTGTAGAGTGCGCCGATCCGGCCCCCCAGGGCCGCTGCCCAGGAGCCCCCCGATGCGCCGTCTCTCCCTGCTGGTCCCCCTCTTCCTCTGCCTCGTCTGGGCATGCACCGAAACCCCGGACGACGACGACTCCACCGCCGCCGACTGCAGCGACGGCGTGGGCGTGGACAACGACGGGGACACCTACCGCACCTGCGGCCTCGAAGAGCTCATCGACTGCGACGACAACGACGCCACGGTGCACCCCGACGCGGACGAGACCTGCGGCGACGGCCTGGACAACGACTGCAACGGCACCGCCGACGACCTGGACCTGGACGGCGACGGCTTCATCAGCGACGAGTGCTTCGGCCAGGACTGCGACGACAACGACGCCGACTCCTACCCCGACCGGCCCGAGTCCTGCGACGGCGCGGACAACGACTGCGACGGCACCATCGACGACGGCTTCGACGCCGACGACGACGGCTGGACCTCCTGCGCCGGCGACTGCGTCAACTCGGACCCCTACATCAACCCCGACGCCGAAGAGCTCTGCGACGGCATCGACAACGACTGCGACTGCCTGGACACGCCCACGGACACCAACAACGACGGCACCCTCTGCGGCGCCGGCGACAAGGACGTGGACGAGGCCTTCGACTCCGACTCCGACGGCTACATCGACGGCGACGATCCCCTCTGCGTCGACATCTACGGGCCGAACGCGGACTTCGCGGCCTGGGGCGACTGCAACGACGACGACGCCAGCGTGTTCCCCGGCGCCCACGAGGACGCCGACGACGGCGTGGACAACGACTGCGACACCTGCGAAGACGAGTGCTTCGACCACGACGGTGACGGCTACGACAACTGCGACGCGGGTGCCCCCGGCGACGCCTCCTGCATCGACCCCGCCCAGGCCGGCGGCGGCGACGCCTTCGCGGCCGACTGCCTGGACTCGGCCGAGCACATCTTCGCGATCATCGTCTACCCGGGCTTCACCATCGAGGACAACCTGATGGACGGCACCCCGGTCACCATGACGGAGATCTGCGGCGACAAGCTCGACAACAACTGCGACGGCTCCATCGACGAGGGCTACGACAAGAACTGCAACCCGCTCGAGTGACCCCGATCGGGCTGCCCACTGCCCGCCCGCCGCACGGCCACCCGCCGCCCCCCCAGCCCCCTCAGGTGCCCCCGCCCCGATCGCGTCTTGTTGACGGCGCGATCGATCGGTAGGTTGCGCGCCCCCCCACCGATCCCCGAATGGAGCTTCCGCCCATGTCTGCAGACTATTTCCCCTCGACCGTGGCCGTCGTTGGCGCGGGCAACATGGGCGCCGGCATCGCCCAGAAGATCGCGCAGGAGGGCTTCACGGTCCTGCTGGCGGACCTGGACCTGGACCGCGCGAGCGCCGGCGTCGAGCGCATCCGCCTCAGCCTGGCCCAGGCCGTGGAGCGCAAGATCATGCGCGCCGAGCAGGCCGACGCCGTCCTGGGCCGCGTCACGCCCGTGGGCACCCACGCCGGCCTGGCCGACGCCGATCTGGTCATCGAGGCGGTGTTCGAGAACCTGCTGGTCAAGAAGGAGCTGTTCCGCAGCCTGGACACGCACTGCAAGCCCGGCTGCGTGCTCGCCACCAACACGTCGTCCTTCTACGTCGCCGAGCTGGCCGGTGTGACC
>CALCXL010000041.1 GCA_937907595.1 uncultured Pseudomonadota bacterium | reverse complement strand
ACGACGGGAACGACGGGAACGACGGGAACGACGGGAACGACGGGAACGACGGGAAGGACGGCCACACCGGCCCATCCATCGGCCAGACCACCGGAGGCGGAGCAGCGCTCAGCCACAGAATCACCGGCGGCGACGCCTCCGGTCCAGCGGTCCGGGCCGGCCCCGAAACCCGGGCCGACGACGCCCACCGCACCAGCACCGCCGACAGCACGCGCAAGCGCTCCGGCCGCCGCACTGCGCGTCGCGCCTCGGGCCCCAAGGCCTCCAACCGCACCGCAGCGGGACCTGGCCCAGAGCTTTCTCGAGCGCGTCGACTGGTCCGGGGGCCCGGCGCCCGGCGCGCCGAGCACGCCGTTGTCCTCGTTCGCGCGGCCCGAGGCGGTCACCCCCGCCCTCGGTCGCCGGGTCGTCCGTCCGCCGGACCTTCGGGGCCCCTTCCGGGACCGCATCGACTGGGACGCGCCCGAGAGCGTTGCGCCGCGGCAGGTCTCCGCCCCGTACCTGCTGGACCAGGGCGCCGGCCGTCCTCGTATGCCCTTCCCGGGGGTGGTCGGACCAACGCAGCAGGACCACATTCGTCATGGTGCGCCCCAGCATGGGCCCCCTCGCCTGCGTCTCAAGCCGTCGACCCCGGCCATCCCGGGCGCCCCCGCGGTGGCCCGAGAGACGCCTGCATTGCCTCCGCGCGCCGCTCCGCCGCCGCAGACACCTCCACGGACTCGTACGGACGCGCCAAAGAGCGTGCCAGCGGGGCCAGGCGCGGCGAGGCCTACGGGGTCCACGTCCCAGCCCGTCGACGGCTCACCAGAGCCCGCCCCATCGGCGCCGCGCGTTTGGAAGGAAACGCCCGCAGCGACGGGCCCGACGCCGACGCTCCCTGCGCCGCAGGGACCATCTGACGCCCCTCGGGCACGATTGAGGGCGCCGCCGTCCCCCACGCCACGCCTGCGGCGTTCCCCGTCGGAGACGCCCAGCCTGCGACGGAGTTTCGAACGCCGCGTGGACTGGCAGGGGGCCGGTACTCAGCCCGGCCGCGTCACCAGTGGTGACACCGCGATCCATCCGCCCGCGCTGGCTCTCAATCGGGCGGACCACCTTCGCCAGCGAGCGCCGGCGAAGGACCCGAAGACCGGACAGCCGGTCCGCCAGGAGCCGCGGGCACAGGGGCCGACGTACACGCCCCGCAAGCCCTCCACGGGTCCGCAGACTTCGAAGCCGGGCGGGACACCGAAGGCCGCGAAGCCGCCAGTCGCGCCCCCCCACCGCGAACAGGCCAGGCAGGAGAAGGCCCGGGGCAAGGAAGCGGTGCGTCAGGAAGCGGTGCGCCAGGAGGCGGTGCGCCAGGAGGCCCGAGAGGTCCAACGCACCTCGAGCAGGCGAACGGAGCCACAGCAGGGAACGGGATCTCGCGCTGCCCGGTCGGCGCCGCCTCCCCCCTCGGGCTTGAGGGAGTCGTGGTCGGAGCGTGTTGACTGGGCTCGCGCCGAGGTGCCCCGAACATCGACCCACCGCGTGCAGGACAGCCCGACCATCGGGCGCGTGGGTCGCAGCCTCCTCGCTCGCCCTGAGTTCGTCCACCCCCTGGCCGCGCAGCCCGCGTCGACCCGCCAGAGTCGGGAGGGACGAGAGGTGGTTCGGCAGCTCCAGACCACCCTCAGCCGCGGCGGCCCACGGCTGCTCGCGACGCTCCGGGACAGCTTCAGCGGCGCCATTGACTGGAATCGCGCTGGCGACGTGTGGAGCGCACCGGTCATGCCGGCGGATCAGTCCTTCGTCCGGCAGGCACCCTCCAGACCCACGGGTCCCAGGAGCCTGCCCGACGCTCGCGCCTACACCGAAGCACGTTCGGAGCCAACGGCATCAAGCCCCGGGACCTCTCGGGACGGCGCGACAGGCCAGACCCGCCGAAGCCGAACGCCGAGCACGCCCACACGGACCCGGACCGCCATCCAACGCAGGGCAGGGCCTCCGCTCAAGGGATCGACAGACCTCAGTTCGCCAGGCCTTCGCGGCAGCTTCGCGGACCGCATTCGCTGGGAGCTCGGCGGCGCGACCCTCGCAGCGCCGCTGCATCGCCTGGAGCAGACCTACGTACGCGGCGAAAAGCCGCCTAAGCGCGGCCAACCCCCGGCAGCCGACCCGACCTATACCGCCCAGCGCGCTGCCTCGACGTCGACCGACCCGTCCAGGCTCACACGCGGCACGTCCTCCATCGCGCCCTCCGGACAGGGCGGAGCACCCCGGAGGGCACCCGTACCGTTCTCCTCTCCGGACTTCGTCCGCCACGTCGCGCCACCTGAACAGGCCGCGGAAGTGCGGGACACGATGGGCGGTGCTTCTCCGTTGCGGGCTCAGCGAGGTACGCCCGCGGCGCCAGGACAAGTCCAACGCGCCCCGATCTTCCGGGATCCGACGACCGGAGCGCTGACGGGAGACACCGCATGGCTCCGCCAGAAGCCGATGTCGAGCTCCTCGGACGGATCTGCAGACAGCGCTCGACAGCGACGAAAGCGTGCTTCGCGACGGTCGCGGGTGGTGAGCCAACCCCCCAGCGGGGGCCGTCCACAGACCTTTTCACAAGGGCGGCCAGACTTCTCCGCCGAGGAGCAGTACCCTTGGGACGATTCGACCGAGGCACCTGCTGTCCACAACTCCGGGCACGTGCCCGGTCGCACCGTGTGGACGCCACCCAACCGGGTCCGAAGGCAGGACAGGCCGCGGCCGCGCGAGGAAGAGCGATCATCAACACCGGCCCCGACATCCGCAGAGCAGCTGACAGCGCTTCTCGAAGCCATCGAGGGTGGCAGTCCTGCTGCCCAACAGCTGCTACGCGAAGTCCGACGCGAAGTGGACCGGCTCCGGGCCATGGACTCGTTGAGGAAGTACTGATGCGCAGGTCCCCCATGACCGGGCTCTTTGCCCTGGCCGTGCTCGCCACGGTGAGCACAACGGCTGTGGCGGCGCCGCTGGACCGCATCCGCGGTGCCGATGTCTCTTTGCCAGACGACCCGGAGCTCGATGAGCGACTGGCCAACAAGAACGTGGTCCCCAAGACGCACGCGGTTGGCTTCCAGGATGCCGACGACGGCCTGAACTGCGACCCCGTGGCCGCCCGCTTCGGCGAGTGCATCGAGTTCGTGGACTTCATGGACACCGAGCACGCTTGGGATGTCGGCACCCCTCGCCCTCCTCTTCGCCGCGAGGACGCAGACGCCCTCAAGCACGCCGAGGAGCAGGACCCCGACCTGAAAAAGGAGCGGGTCGACGCCCAGAAGGCCCGAAATCGGGCGACCTGGCACAACACCAGCGAGCTCTACGCTCAGGGCTGGGAGGACGTCGCGTACCGATGGGGGCTCGACGACGACCTGTCCAGCACCACCCTGGACGAGGCCGGTTTCACGGCGCTGCCGGGTACGGGCCAGGCTTGGGACGGAACGACCCCTCGACAAGGGGGCGTGCAGAGTCTGCCCGACGAGACCTCGTGGATGCCTCGGGACTACTGGATGACCCCGCTCGAGGCCGACGGCGAGGGCTCGGCCCCCGTCTACCACAACGTCCGGTACAACACGGACACTGACGACACTCCGGACGTTGTCGTGATGAAGGGTCGCTTCGCGGTTCGCCTCGGCTCGGACGGCGAGCTGTACGACTACGAGGTCATGGCAGGCGACCCGGACCACTCGGGACCGTTCTACGAGCAGATGTACCCGTACGAGAGCCCGGGCGACTACAAGCTGGACCAGGCCGGACTCATCGTTCAGGCCATCTCAAAGAAGGACGAGGACACCCCTCGGACCGAGCTTGTCGACCTCCGCGCAAAGACCTTCGAGGTCGAGACCGCCGGCGTGCCGACCTTCTCCGAACTCGAGTCCTATGCGGGCCGGGAATTCCGGTCGTTCAGCCGACTCCTGCAGGTGCAGATCGCCCAGTTCGCGCTGGAGGAGTACACGTCAAACCACATCCGCGTACTGACCGCCTTGGCCGCGATGATCTACCCCCCGGGCAACAACCGCGTCCGGGGTCGCAGTGCAACCCGCCTCAACCCGGGTTCCCGCGGCGAGACCGACACGGTCCAGGACATCGCAGCTTCGCTGGGCAATCCCATGTACAGCGTGGACGGCGGATTCGACATCCAGTACACGTCGCTCCCCGACAACCTCGTCGACGAGTACCTGGTCAAGCTCTCGCGCAGCGTCCACCCGGACGCCGACTTCCTCGCAGACGTCACGCTGTACACCGTGCAGGACGCGCCGGCGGCCTTCGACACGCTCCCTCCCGCCCCGGAGAGCGTGCTCCCGGAGGACCTCTTCGCCTGGGTCGACACGCACTCGACAGGCTCTCAGAAGGACATCGTCTACCCAATCATCAAGCGCACGGCGCTGTCGATGATGATCTGGAGCCTCACCTCGGAGGAGCGGGACCAGAAGGAATCCTGGCTGCTCCTCGACCACGTGACCCAGTCCATCGCGAGCGTATTCGACGCAACCGGAGGCCTGCGCGTGACGCCCAACGACCTCGTGTCCGCAAGCTCTGGCCAGTGGGAGAACAGCCTTGGCAGTCACGGCTACCGAAGCTCGCTGATGACCCAGGGACTCGGGGCCATCGACCCGACCGCGGTCTGCGCGACCGGCGCAGGCGTCGTCGCCCAGGATGAGGAAG
>CALCXL010000040.1 GCA_937907595.1 uncultured Pseudomonadota bacterium | reverse complement strand
CAGGCCGGCCAAGGGCGGGCGGTGAGGGCGTGCGGGCGCGATCGCGCGGAGGCTCGCCGGCCAACGCCCCAGCCACTGCGCGGGATCCGCGGGGCCGCCGTCGGGGCGGGCGGCGTCGGCCACCAGGGTCACGACCCGGCCCGCGTCGGCCAGGCCCGCCGCCATCTGCAGGGCCTGCCAGCTTTGGGGTCGAGGCGAGGGCATCGCGGCCCTCACCGCCACCACCCAGGGGGGGCCGGTCACGGCGCGGTCCGGCGGAGGTCGGCCAACGCCGCCGCAGCCAGGTGCTCGGGCCTCCCCGTAGCCTCGTAGAGGGATCGCCCCTCCGCGCCGAGGGCCGCCGCACGCTCCGGGTGATCCAGCAAGCACAGCAGGGCCGCCGCCACCGCCTGGGGGCTCCGCGGGTCGTCCACCAGCAGCCCGGTACGGTCCTGCAGCACCGCCTCAGCGGCCCCCGAGCTTCTGCCGCCCACCGCCGCCACCCCCCGTGCGGCCGCCTCCAGGAAGACCAGGCCGAAGCCCTCCGTGTCCCCCGCCGCCTCGTCGCGCACCGGCAGGGCGAAGCAGGCAGCCCGGGCCCAAAGGTCCTCCAGGGCCGCGGCGGGCACGTGACCGCGCAGGGTGACGCGGTGATCCACGCCCCCTTCGCGGGCCAGGGCGAGCAGCCGATCTCGATCGGGCCCCTCCCCCACCACGTCCAGTTGCACCCAGGCCGGCAGGTGGCTCAGGGCGGCGATGAGCACGTCCTGTCCCTTGCGCGGCACCAGCCGGCCCACCGCCAGGATGTTGCCGCGGGTCCGCGCCGGTGGCGGGGACGTCGACGTGATGGGCGAGGGCACCGCCGCGGGCAAGCGGGCGATCGACGAGGAGGGCACCCCGCGGCGCTCCAGCTCCCCCTGCATCCAGCCCGTGAGGCACCACCAACGGTGCCCGCCAGCGAGGACGAGGGCCCGGGCCCGCTCGCGCGGCGGCTCCAGATCGGCGGTGAGGTCGCGTCCGTGGGCGAAGACGTGCACCGACCGGCCGCCGAAGCAGGCGGGACCGGCGCGCAGGGGCTCCCAGGTCGCCAGCACCAGCGCGTCGGGCGCGAAGTCCTCCAGCAGGTCGGGCAGGCCACGGCGCCAGTGGGCCACACCCCGCCGCCGCCACGAGCGGCCCGGCAGGCCCCGCACGGGGTAGGGCCGCCGCTCCGCCTCCAGGGCGACGTCGCGCGGGCCGCCCCCCCGGGTCCAGACCTGCACCTCCTGCCCCGCGGCATGCAAGCCATCGGCGAGCGTCGCCGTGATCGCGGCCACGCCGCCGCCGGTGGTCCGGGGCCAGTCGGGGGTGATCAGAGCGATCTTCACCGCAGCGCTCGGGCCGCGGAGAGCACCGTCTCCACGGCGAGGTCCTCCAGGCAGCGGTGGTGCCGTCGGGGGCAGCGGTCGCCCCCGTGCAGGGAGCAGGGCGCGCAGGACAGCGCCGGCCGCAGCGCCGTCCCGTTCGCGCCCCAGATCCAGAAGCCAGCCTCCGGCGGCGTCGGGCCGAAGAGGGCCACCACCGGGCGGCCGAGGGCGCCGGCGACGTGCAGCGGCCCGGTGTCCCCCGCCACCACCACCGCGCAGGCAGCAAGGCCCTCGCGCAGCCGGCCCAGGGGCGTGGGCCAGGGCTCGACGCCGACAGCCCGCAGGGGCTCCAGGAGGTGGGCCTCGTCGGGGGCGGTGAACGCGCGCACCGCCCCCCCCTCGTCGCGCCAGCGTTGGGCCAGGGCGACCCAGCGGGCCAGGGGCCAGCGCTTGGTGGCGTGGGCGGCGCCCGGCACCAGGCCCAGCAGGCCCGGCTGGGGGGGTGTCGAGGCGTCGAGGCGAGGCAGCGGCGCGGGGCGCTCGCCCGGGTCGAGCCCCAGCCTGCGCATCAGGCGCTCGGCCGCGAGCAGGTGCCGCTCCGGCCAGGTCCACCGGGGCGCCCAGGCCGATCCGAACAGGAGCGATCGGCGGCGGAGGTCCTCCTTCTGCACGCGCTCCACCGGCGCTCCGGAGGCTCCGCGGAGTCGGCGCAGGGCCGCTCGGGAGGCCGGGACCCTGTGCAGATCGAGCCAGGCGTCCTGGGGGCCAGGCCCGGGGTCGACGGCCGCAGTCCGCCACTCCGGCAGCAGGGGCTGCCAGCGGGCGTCGGTGATCAGGGTGCAGTGGAGATCGGGGCGCCCTTGGAGCCAGGCGACGGCCGGCAGGGTCATCACCAGATCGCCCAGGCGTCCCATTCGGAGCAGCCCGACGCGGCGCGGCACGGAGGCCTCCGACCGGGCTACTTGCGTCGGTTCTTCTTGCGGGAGTTGCGCGCCTTCTTGCGCTGTTCCTTGCGCTTGGCCAGGTCCTTGACCTGCTTGCGCTCGCCCGGCACGCCCAGGCCCAGGTGCTCCATGCCCGGGACGTGGCCCGTGGCCTCCGCCTCGGCCATGCCCTGCAGGCCCTGAAGCATGGAGGGGTCCAGGTTGGCGCCCTGGCGCTTGAGGCGGCGCAGACCGGCGGCCTGGGACACGCCGGGCACCTTGCCCATCATGCCCGTCGCCCGGCCCATCTCCTTCATCATCACGCGGGCCATGGAGAAGCGCTCCATCAGCCCCTTCACGTCCTTGAAGTTGTGGCCCGAGCCGCCCGCGATGCGCTTCATGCGGCTGTCGTTGACGAGGTCCGGCTTGCGGCGCTCGGCGTTGGTCATGGAGTTGATCATCGACTCGATGCGGACCAGCTCCTTCTCGTCGACCTTGAAGCCCTTGGGCAGCATGTCGCCGATGAAGGGCATCTTCTCGAAGACCTCCTGCAGCGGGCCCATCTTCTGGATCGTGCGGAACTGCTCCAGGAAGTCGTCGAAGTTGAAGTCGCCCTTGAGGAGCTTCTCCGCGTCCGCCTCCGCCTTCTCCTGGTCGATGACCTCCTCGAAGTCCTGCATCAGGCCGACGATGTCGCCCATGCCCAGGATCCGGGACGCCAGGCCCTCGGGCCGGAACTCCTCCAGGCGGTCCAGGCCTTCGCCGATGCCGACGTACTTGACCGGGACCCCGGTGACCTCCTTGATCGACAGGGCCGCGCCGCCGCGGGCGTCGCCGTCGAGCTTGGTGAGCACGAAGCCAGAGAGCGCCAGGCGGTCGTGGAACGACTTGGCCGTGCGCACGGCGTCCTGACCGATCATCGCGTCGCAGACGAACAGCACGTTGCGGGGCTGGGTGATCTCCCGGATCGCCTCCAGCTCGGCCATCATCTCCTCGTCGATGCCCAGGCGGCCCGCGGTGTCGAAGATGACGACGTCCCGGCCGACGCTCGCCGCCTGGCTCATGGCCATCTTGCAGAGCTCGGTGGGCTTCATGCCGCGCAGCGCGAACACAGGGATGTCCAGCTTGCGGCCCAGCACCATCAGCTGCTGCACGGCGGCGGGGCGGTACGTGTCCGCGGCCACCAGCATGGGCCGCTTGCCCTTCTTCACCTTGAGGTAGCGGGCCAGCTTGCCCGCGGTCGTGGTCTTTCCGGAGCCCTGCAGTCCCACCATCATGATCGCGGTGGGGCCCTTGTTGGCGTACTCCAGCTCCGTGTCCACGGGGCCCATGAGGCCAACCAGCTCGTCGTGGCAGATCTTGACGAAGTGATCGGCCGGCGTGACCTTCACGACGTCCTTCTTCTTCGTCTTTGCCTTGACCTGGACGACCTCCCCGAGGGCCTTCTCCTTGACCCGGGCGACGAAGCCGTTGACTACGCCGTAGTCGACGTCGCCTTCGAGCAGGGAGACGCGGATGTCCCGCACCGCTTGCTCGATGTCCTCCTCGGAGATCCGCTGCTGGCCCTGAAGGCGCAGTCGAACGTCGCGAAAGCCGTCTGTGAGTGCTTCGAGCATGGTTCCTTCCCGATGGGGGTCGGCGAGTCTAGTCGTTCAGCGGGTGCCCGTGGAGCCGAAGCCCCCCGCGCCGCGCTCGGTGGCGTCCAGAGACGTCACCAGGGTCGCTTCCACCGTCGCCACCCGGGCGACCACAAGCTGCGCGACCCGCATCCCCCGCTCCACCGCGAAGGCCTCGGCCCCGTGGTTGATCAGCAGGACCTTCACTTCGCCGCGGTAGTCCGCGTCGATGGTGCCCGGAGCGTTGAGCACGGTCACCCCGTGCTTGAACGCCAGCCCCGAGCGGGGCCTCACCTGGATCTCTGCCCCGGGGGGCACGGCCAGGGCGAGGCCGGTGTGAACGGCGACGCGGCCGCCCGGGGGAATCTCCACCCGGACGGCCGCGACGATGTCCATTCCGGCCGAAGCCGCCGTCTGCACGGTCGGCAGGGCCAGATCCCGATCCCGCTCGGGGTGCAACCGCAGGATGCGGAGCGGGATCGGGTCTTGCACGTCGGCTCAGGCCTCGGCGGGCTGGCCCAGGCTCTCGCCCAGCGCAGCGCGACGCGACAGCCGGATCTTCCCGGACTTGTCGACCTCGATGCACTTGACCAGGACCTCGTCGCCCTCGTCGAGGACGTCCGTGACCTTGTTCACCCGGCCGGGGGCCAGCTCGGAGATGTGCACCAGACCGTCGGTCCCGGTGAAGATCTCCACGAAAGCGCCGAAGTCGACCACCTTCTTGACCACGCCCAGGTACAGCTTGCCGACCTCCGCCTCCTGCGTGAGCTCGCGGATGACCTTGATGGCCGCCTGCAGGCTGTCCGCGCTCGTGGAGGCGATGGTCACCGTGCCGTCGTCGTCGACGTTGACCGTGGCGCCCGTCTGCTCCTGGATGCCCTTGATGGTCTTCCCGCCGGGGCCGATGATGTCCCGGATGCGGTCCTGCGCGATCTGCACCGTCTCGATGCGGGGCGCGTAGGGGCTGAGCTCGGTGTTGTGCGAGGCCAGCGTGCCGTTCATGGCGTCCAGGATGATGCTCCGGGCCTCACGGGCCTGGTGCAGCGCCTTGGTCATGATCTCCGAGCTGACGCCCGCGATCTTGGTGTCCATCTGGAACGCGGTGACGCCCTCGGACGTGCCCGTGACCTTGAAGTCCATGTCGCCGAGGTGGTCCTCGTCGCCGGAGATGTCGGTCAGCACGGCGAAGTCGTCGCCCTCCTTGATGAGGCCCATGGCGATGCCGGCGACGGGGGCCTTGATCGGCACCCCCGCGTCCATCATCGCGAGGCTGGCGCCGCAGACCGAAGCCATCGACGAGGAGCCGTTGGACTCGGTGATGTCCGACACCACGCGGACCACGTAGGGGTAGCCGTCGGCCTTGAGGGGCAGCTGGCCCTTCACGGCGCGCTCGGCGAGGGCACCGTGGCCGATCTCCCGGCGGCCGGGCCCCATGATGCGCCGCGTCTCCCCGACCGAGTAGGACGGGAAGTTGTAGTGCAGCATGAACTGGCTCCAGCCCTGCTCGTCCAGCTCGTCGATGCGCTGCTCGTCGCGGCGTGTGCCGAGCGTGCAGGTCACCAGCGCCTGGGTCTCACCGCGCGTGAAGAGCGCGGAGCCGTGGGTGCGGGGCAGGATGCCGACCTCGACGGAGATGTCGCGCACCTCATCGAGGGCGCGGCCGTCCAGGCGAACGCCGGTAGCGATGACGCGCTCGCGCATCAGCGTCTTGACCAGCTTGCCGTGCACGGTGCCCAGGTCGGAGCGGCGCTCGGCCTTCTCCTCGTCGCTGGCGTCGTCGGCGGCGCCCAGGGCGGCGCGGATGGCCGTCTTGACCGCCTTCAGGGCGTCGGCGCGCTCGTGCTTGCCCTTGATGTCGAAGCAGGCCAGCACGTCGGCGCTGTACTTGCCCTTGACCTCGTCGAAGAGGGCGCCGAGGTCC
>CALCXL010000039.1 GCA_937907595.1 uncultured Pseudomonadota bacterium | reverse complement strand
GCGGGGCCGCGAGCGCCCGCGCATCGCCGTGTGGAGCAACGTGGTCTACGTCTCCTCCGCCAAGGAGGAGATCACCCGCATCGTGCAGGAGGAGTAGTGCGGATCTGGGGCCTGGCGCTCGCGCTGCTGGTCGGTTGCGCGTCGGAGCCGGCTCCACCCGCCCCTGCGTCGCCCTCCCCCACGCCCGCCGCGGCTTCGGCGACGCCCGCTGCGGCAGCGCTCGACGGTCCCGTGGCCACGCCGCGCTCCTCGGGCATCCGCCTGGCCCCGGCCAGTGAGCTCCCCGCCGGCGCCCGGGAGAAGGCCTTGAGCGCGCTGGCGGCGGTCGTCGATCGCGAGGCCGCCGATCCCAGGAACGCCTGGGCCCTGGCTCACGGTCTGTTGGCCCGCGGCCCCTCCTTCGTCGCCACCGACGGGCGTCTGGCCCGCGACGTGCTGGTGGCCGACTTCCTGGAGGAGGGCCCCTCCTTCCCCCGCACCCGCGGCGACGTGCGCGTGGAGCCCCACGAGGACCTGATCCTCAAGAGCCTGGTGGAGGCCGGCGTCGCTTTGGACGAGCCCATCGGTGCGAAGGGACCGCCCCTGCGCGCGCTGGTGGAGGCCTCCCAGGGGGCCTTCACGCCGTCGCACGACGAGGGCCAGACCTCGATCTTCCCCGACGGCAACGACGCGCCCTGGTCGGTCCAGGCCTGGTGCCAGGCGGCGGCGTCCGGCGGCGCGACGACCTGGACCAGCGCCGCGGGCCCGGCCTCGTTGGAGGACGCGGCGGGCTCCCTGCTGTCGCTCCTGGAGCGCGAGACCCACCCGGTGCGGGCGGCGGCGGCGCGCGGGGTCCCGGTCACCAAGAACAAGCAGGACATCTTCCGCTACACCTGCGGCGGCGCCCACCTCTTCCAGGGCGTGGAGGCCTGCCTGGCCGCCGGATGGCCGCAGCAGGAGGGCGCGCGCAGCCGCTTTGCGACGCTGGCGGGCCTGTACCTGTACCGGGTGCCGTCGGAGACGACGATGGTGGACCAGGCGCTCACCCAGTACCCGCAGCTGGCCATCCTGCTCATCAACCAGGACGTGAAGTTCCTGGGCCACCTGCTCGAGAGCCTGGGCAAGGCCCAGCGCGACGGCCTGTGGACGCCGGCCAACGGGGAGCGGCAGCTGCTCGACCAGGCCGAGGCGCGGCTGCTGCAGGACGTGGTCCAGCTGCAGAAGCTGGGCGCCTACGAGCCGGGGACGATGTCGCAGCTGGCCGGGGAGCCCCAGACCTTCCAGATGTACCTGGACCTGGTGGGAGACGCCGCCCACGCCCTGCGTGGGCTGGAGATCCAGGCCGCCCTGCGCTGATCCGGGGGCGCTCGGGGCCGCTGCCCGGGGCGGCGCTCAGGGGGTCAGCAGCTCCCGTCCCAGCGCGTTGGCCACCACGTCCTCCACCTTGAAGTGCACCGGCGAGGACTCGTTGGCGATCCACTGCCGCGCCTGGTCGTGGTGGAAGGGGCTGAAGGGGTCCGAGCTCTGGCCGCCGGGGATCACGTTGACGCCCTCCACCCCGTCGGGGTTCATGGAGAAGGCCATCCGCATCACGGGGCCGCTGCCGTAGCTGTAGTTGGTGGTGCCGATGCCGCCGGCGGCGTCGATGGCGAAGGCGTCGCCGGGCCGCGGGAAGCCCATCAGGCCCAGGCGGTAGTCGCCGGTCGTGGGCGGCGGGTCGTCCAGGGGGATGTCGGCCGTGGTCACGCCAAGGTCCTCGAAGATGGAGTCGATGAGCGGATCGTCGCCGATCTCCCGCGCCACGAAGTTCTCCAGCTTCACGAAGTGCTTGAGGCCCCAGCGCCACTGGTCCATGTCGGTCGTGCCGAAGCCGCCGGTGCGGTCGACGGTGAAGTTCGACTCCAGGTAGTCCAGGGCGTTGACGAGCTCGCGCAGGGCCAACTCCGACGACGTCTCCTTCCAGTCGGCCGTGCCCAGGTCGTCGAAGAAGACCGATTCGCCGGTCTCCGGATCGATGGACACCACCGCGTTGCCGGCCGAGTCGACGCCGTCCAGGATCGTCTTGAGGCCGCGGGTGCTGCCGTAGCTGCCGGTGGGTCGGAAGACGCCGGGCAGGCCCTCGTCGTTCCACACCGCGCCCTGGAAGCGGCCCATCCACGCGTTGAAGATCATCGTCGCCACGGAGTCGGCGCGCTCGTCCTCGGAGGGGTCGTTGTAGAAGGACTCGACGCCCGAGTGCGCGATGTTGTCGCGGTCGCGCCACACGCTCAGGCGGTCGCGGGCCTCCTCGATCCGCGCCTGGCTGCCCACCCAGAGGGCCGCCCGCCGGCCGCCCGTGCCGTCGACCTTGCCGTCGGTGGCGTCGGCCTCGCCCTGGGCGATCGAGTCCAGCAGGAAGCCCAGGAACTCCGTCGCCATGCGGGAGCGGTGATCGGCGTGCATCGCCTCCATCGTCGCCACGCTGTGCGTGCCCGCGCCCTCCTGCAGGAGCTCGGTGATGCGGGTGCCGCGCCAGGTGCCGTACCAGGGCCCGCCGATGTACAGGTCGTCGTTCCAGACGTTCTGGTCCCAGGCCGCGGCCCAGGGGGCGTTGTTGCTGTTGAAGAGGAAGCCCTGCCCGGGGTTCTTCTCGTGGGGGTACTGCTCGGAGCTGAGCATGCAAGTCAGGTTGTCGGTGCCCGTGGACACGCGGTGCTCGGCGTCGTGGGTGACGGTGAATGAGGGGTAGAGCGTGCCGTCGATGAGCCGCTGGGGCGACGCGCCGTCCACGGGCACGCCGTCGGCGCCGCGGGGCAGGTAGTTGCGGCAGGGCATGGCCTGGAAGGGGCTGTACAGGATGTTGCCCGACGTGTCGGCGGCCACGAAGTGCTGGCTGTAGGACGCGATCTTCTGGTGCGCCAGGTACCACTCGTCCACGTTGGCGGCCTCGCCCCAGCCCAGCACGCCCTCGATGAAGTACTTCTCGCCCTGGTGGCTGGCCGCGCCGGTGATGGCGGAGATCACGCCGTCGCCGTCGACGTCGCCGGCCACGATCCAGCGCCCGAAGATGTTGACCGCGGCCGCGTCGGCCTCCTGGTCGGCCACCTCGGCGCCCTCCAGGCTGAAGATCGGGCGGCCCTGGGCGGTGACCCAGCGGGTGATGGTGCGGGGGCCGGGCACGCTGCCCAGGGCGTCGGAGACCTGGTAGGTCTCGTCGATCTCCGTCAGGAGCTGGGTGTCGCCCTGGAAGATCGTCCCCATGGGCCGGCCCGTGGCGTCGTCCAGCACCACCGAGTCGGCGTAGTAGTCGTTGATGTCGCTGGTCTGGCTGGTGTGCGACCAGGCCACGCTGCCGTTGTGCCCCAGGCCCACCATCGGCGCGCCGGCCACGGTCAGGCCGATGACGTGGCGGTTGCCGTCGCCCAGGAGCTGGCTGTCCAGGTGCACGCGGTAGAGGAAGGCGGGGATGGTCAGGCTCAGGTGCCCGTCGCCGGCCAGCAGGGCGTGGCCGTCGGCCGTGAGCTCGGGGGCCACGGCCCACATGTTGCTGCCGAAGCCGTCGGCCGCCGTCTTCCAGAGCCCCTCGCCCCAGCCGTCGACCAGCTCCACTGCGCGGGCCAGGGTGGCCGACTCGACGCGCGCGCCCTTGGCGACCCGGGGCCGCTCGCCGGCGCTGCGCTCCTCGGGGTTGTAGCGGGGGGCCGAGGCCAGGGGGTAGACCGGCGCGATGTTGTTCCACAGGTCGGTGACGGCGCCGCCGTGCCGCAGCTGGCCCTCGGGCTTGTCCAGGCCCCAGGTCTCCAGGGCGTCGGCGACGGCCTGCAGCTTGATGTCCGTGGTCTCGAAGCCGGCCTCGAAGTTCACCGTGGCGGCCACGCCGGCGACGCTCAGGGGCGACCAGTCGTTCATGAGCTCCACGGGGGAGTCCAGGCCCAGCAGCAGGTAGACGGCCTCCAGCTCGGCCGGCGGCGGGAACCGCCCGGCGCGCACCCCGGCGATGTACGCGTTCACACCCTCGGAGTAGGCGCCGAAGATCGCGGACAGCGCGGGAGGCGCCTGGTCCAGCATGCCCTGGGCGATGGCCAGGGAGCCGCGGCTCCGGATCTCGATGTCCGACTCCAGGCCGGCCTCGCCCAGCAGCTCACCCAGCCGGCCCAGGCCGTTGCGGCTGATCAGGTCCATCTGGAAGAAGCGGTCGCGGGCCGTGATGAAGCCCTGCGCGCAGGCGACGTCCTTGTCCGACGCGCCGTAGATGTGCGGGACGTCGTGGTCGGTGCGCACGACGTGCACCGGAGCGTCCAGGCAGGGCAGGTCGAACTCGCCTGACAGCGGCACCGCCTCCAGGGGGTTCGGCGTGGGCTCGGGGTCGGGCACCTCCTCGGAGGGGCAGGCGGCGAGCAGGAGGGCCAGGGGCAGGATCAGCGTTCGCATGCGCGCGAGAATACGGAATCTGCGCGCGAGGGAAAGCGAATCCCGGCGGACGCGGTCTGGTGGCGGCCCAACAGGCCGGTCGGGGGTTCACCTCGGAGGCGCGGCGGGCGAGGATGCCTGCATGCTCGACCTCCTGGACCGTTGGAGCCACCGCGGCCGCTGGCTGCTGCCGCTGCTCGCCGCCCTGCTCTTCCTGCCGGCCCTGTTTGTGCCCTTCATGGCCGACGACTGGATCTTCGTGGCGATGCTGGAGGGCAGCGACGTCTTTCCTCCGCGCGGCCCCGCCGACCTCTTCCACCTGGACCTGGGCGGGGAGCCCTGGCCCGGCGGCGTGCAGGGGTCGCTCTTCCAGTGGTGGACCAGCCCCGACTTCCAGGCCTGGTTCTTTCGACCGCTCAGCGCCCTGACCCACGCGCTGGACGCCGCGCTGTGGGGGCGGAACGCGGTCGCCCACCACCTGACGTCCCTGGCCTGGTACGTGGGGCTGGTGGCCTTGGTGGGGGCGATCTATCGGCGGACGACGACGCCGGCGGTGGCGCTGCTGGCGGGGCTGATCTTCGCCGTCGACGACTGTCACGCCTGGCCGGTGGGGTGGATCTCCAACCGGAACGGGGTGCTCGGGGTGCTGGGGGCGGCGGTCCTCCTCTACGGCCACCACCGGTGGCGGCAGGGCGGGGGGCAGCGGTGGCTGCTGGCGGGGCTGGCGGGCTACGCGGCGGGGCTCTGCTCGGCGGAGGCGGCCCTGGCGGGGGTTGGCTACGTGCTGGCCTACGAGGTGTGCCTGACGCAGGGATCGTGGCGCAGTCGTGCGAAGGCGGCGGCGCCCGCGTTGGTGATGGCGCTGCTGTATCTGGGTTTCTGGAAGCTGGGCGGCTACGGGACGCGGGACTCCGGGCTGTACCTCAACCCCTTCGAGCAGCCCCTGCGCTTCGTCGGCAGCGCGCTGCCCACGCGGGTCCCGCTCCTGCTGCTGGCGGCGCTCACGCCGGCCCAGGTCGACCTGTCCTTCCTGCTCACCGAGGGGCAGATCTGGGTAGCGGCGGCGGTGGCGATGGTGGTGGTGGCGGCGTTGCTGGCGGCGCTGAGCGGCACGCTGCGGAGGGACGCGACGGCGCGCATGTTCCTCCTGGGAGGGGTGATCGCCCTGGTGCCCATCAGCGCCACATTCGCCGCCGGGCGCAACCTGCTCCTGCCGACGATGGGCCTGAGCTACGTCCTGGCCCGGGCGATCGTCGACGGGCTGTCGGGGGAGGGGAGCCGCGGCCTCGCGCGTCTGTTGATCTTCTTCCACCTGATCCTGGCGCCCATCGGCGCACTGTTGGGCCTGGGCTCGCTGGGCGGGCTGGGGCAGGTGGTGAACGCCGACTGCGTGGTGCTGGCCACAGAGGCACCGACGAC
>CALCXL010000038.1 GCA_937907595.1 uncultured Pseudomonadota bacterium | reverse complement strand
GTGGCGGGCAGGGCCAGCAGCAGCGGGGCGAAACGGGGCATCGTGTCCATCCTCCAGAGGGTGCGTCGAGGCTCCGCTAGACTGCGGACTCTCACGGAAGGCACCCAGACGGCCCGATGGAACGCGATCGCAACCTGGAAATCAAGGTCGGCCTGTTCGTAATGGGCGGAATCGCCCTCCTCGTGACGGCGATCGTGCTGTTGGGCAGCGAGCAGAACCTGTTCGAGCGCAACTACACGCTGCACGGCTCCTTCAGCGACATCAGCGGCCTGCGCGAGGGCGCGGCGGTGCGGCTGGCGGGCATGGACGTGGGCCTGGTGCAGGCCATCGAGTTCCCCCCGGACCTGGACAAGAAGGAGGTCCACGTCCACATGCGGCTGGCCAGCCGATTCCAGGACCGGGTGCGCGGCGACACCCTGGCCACCATCCAGACCCAGGGGATCCTGGGGGACAAGTACATCGCCCTGGACCTGGGCTCGGCCGACCGCGGCAAGCTGGAGGACGGCGCCTGGCTGGAGACCCGGGACCCCCAGGACCTGATGTCGGGGCTGGACGACATCAAGCAGAACGTCCTGGAGATCAGCATCAAGATCAACGCCATGCTCGGCAGCGACGACGGCAAGGGCGCCGGCAAGTCGATCACCGGGATGCTGGCCTCCCTCAAGAACATCACCGCGGAGATCGAGCGGGGCGACGGCCTCATCCACCAGCTGATCTACGACGGCAAGGCCGGCGGCGATGTGCGGGACATGCTCACCAACATCGCCGACGCCACCAAGAAGCTCGACGCGGTGATGGGGGAGATCAAGAGCGGCGACGGCACCCTGCACAAGCTGGTCTACGAGGACCAGATCAGCTCCCTGGTCGCCAACGTCGACGGCCTGGTGACGGAGGTCAAGGAGGGCGACGGCACCCTGCACAAGCTCTTCTACGACGACCAGATCAGCGAGCTGGTGGCCAGCCTGCAGAAGGCCGTGGACGGCATCAACGTCGTCATCACCGACGTGCAGGAGGGCGACGGCATGCTCAACACCCTGGTCTACGGCGAGGGCACGGAGAACCTGCTGGCCAACCTGACGCAGGCCTCGGCGGACATCCAGGTGATCATCCAGGAGGTCAAGGAGGGCAAGGGCACCCTGGGCGCGCTCATCGTCGACCCGACCGTGTACGAGGACGTCAAGACGCTGCTGGGCGGCGCCAAGCGCAACCGCATCATCAAGGCCTACGTCCGGGACACGATCCGCAAGAACGAGCGGGGCGAAGGCCTGTCGGACGGGCAGTAGGCCCCCGCTCCATGGCCCAGGGACCCACCATCGCGCTGCTGATGCGCCCCCGCCTGCTGGGGCTGCTCAACGTGTGGCGCCGCGCGGACCTGCCCCGCCGCCTGACCTTCTCTGTGTTCGGCGGCATGACCCTGGCCTTCTGGGTGGGGGTCCTGGCGGTCTGCGTCTACTTCCTGCGCATGTTCAACGGGGTGGAGCTCTTCGGGCCCCTGCTGCTGCGCAAGGCGCTGTCGATGCTGCTGCTCAGCTTCTCGGGGCTGCTCTTCTTCTCCAACATCGTCACCGCCCTCAGCTCCTACTTCCTGTCCGACGACATGCAGCTGGTGCAGTCCCTGCCCGTCTCCCCGCGCCGCGTCTTCTACTACCGGGCGCTGGACACGATGCTGAACTCGTCGTGGATGATGCTGATCTTCGGCCTGCCGGTGCTGCTGGCCTACGGGATCGTGCACCAGGGCGGCGTCCTGTACTACGCGGTCGCGTTGGGCGGGCTGGTGGCCTACCTGGTGCCCTCGGCGGCCCTGGGCATCGTGGTGGCCTGCCTGCTGGTGCGGGGCTTCTCGGCCCGGCGGATCCGGGAGGTGATGGCGCTGGTGTCGGGCCTGTTCCTGGTCGTCGTGCTGCTGCTGCTGCGCTCCCTGGAGCCCGAGCGGCTGGTGGACCCCGAGGCCTTCGGCACCCTGGCGGAGTTCATCGCCGTGGTGCGCACCCCGGACTCGGCCTGGCTGCCGTCGACGTGGCTGAGCGAGGCCTGCATGTGGGCCCTGGGCAACCCCATCGACAACGCGCCCCTGACCCTGGGCCTGCTCTTCGTGGGCGGTCCGGCCCTGCTGGTGGCGGCGCGCTGGCTGGTGGCGCCCCTGTGGTTCGACGCCTGGACCAACGCGCAGGAGGCGCCGCGCAAGGTCGCCAGCCGCAGCCGCCTTGTCGCGGGGATCATCGACGGCATCACGCGGCCCCTGCCCATCGTCTGGCGCACGTTGCTCCGCAAGGACATCCGCCTGTTCCTGCGGGAGCCGGGGCAGTGGACGCAGGCCATGCTGCTGCTGGGGCTGGTGGTGATCTACCTGTACTCGGTGGACTCGCTGCCCCTGGACTCGCTCCCCCTGAAGACGGGGGTGTTGACCAACGCCATCGCCTTCCTCAACGTCGGCGTGGCCGGCTCGGTGCTGGCGGCCATCGCCGTGCGGTTCTCCTTCACGGCGGTCTCTCAGGAGGGCCGGGCCTTCTGGGTGCTGCACGCCAGCCCCATCGGCGCCCGCCGCTACCTGTGGAGCAAGTTCGGCATGGCGTTCGTGCCCAGCATCGTCCTGGGGGAGACCCTGGTGCTGAGCACCAACGCGATGCTGGGCGTGGACCCGCTCTACGGCTGGATCGCCGGCGGCACCATCGCGGCGCTGTCCGTGGGCGTGACGGGCCTGGCGGTGGGCCTGGGCGCGCTGTACCCCAACTTCAAGGCGGACAGCGCGGCGCGCATGGCTTCGGGGCCGGGGGCGATCCTGTTCATGGTCACCGCGCTGTCGTTTGTGGCCGGCTGCGTGGTGCTGCTGGCGGTGCCCATCGGCGTGCTGCTGGCCCGGCAGTACCAGGGGCTGCCGCCGGGCCCGGGGCTGATCACCGCGCTGGTGGCGGTGGTGCTGATCGTGCTGGCGGCCAACGTCGCCGCGGCGATCGTGCCGGTGCACCGGGGCGCCCGGAAGCTCTGGGGGGACCTGGGGAACGTGGGGGATTGAGGGCCCTGGGGGCCCGATGGAGCCCCGATTCTCCCGCGCTGGGGGCTGCCCGCCGGCGCCACCGGTCCAATGCCCGCGGCAGGAACCGCCCGTTCGTGCTTTGATC
The DNA here is from genome assembly GCA_937907595.1 of uncultured Pseudomonadota bacterium. Lineage (GTDB taxonomy): Bacteria > Myxococcota_A > UBA796 > UBA9615 > UBA9615 > CALCXL01. The sequence continues at coordinate 9,545 of CALCXL010000038.1, read as the reverse complement.
CCCCCGATCGGGGATCGCGCGAAGCCCGCCCCGGCCTGGGCGCGCGCGGCTTGACATCCCCTTGACATCTGGGCCGGGCTCGGACTCTCATGCCCTCCATGCGTCCATCGATCCCCACGCTGCTCCCGCTGCTCCCGCTGCTCCTGCTCGCCGCTTGCGGTGGGATCACGCCCCTGGAGGCGAGCATCGACTTCGGGGAGATCCACCTGCCCGGCCAGTACACGGAGTCGGTGGCCATCACGAACGGCACGAACAGCGAGGCCACGCTGTCGTCGGTGTCCTTCGACGCGGACCTGGGCGTCTTCAGCTTGCTGACGGACCTGCCCCTGGCCATGGACGCGGGCGCCGAGTACGCCCTGGACTTCCAGTTCGCCTCGGGCGCGGCGGCGGACGGCCTGCTGGAGGACCGCGCGCGCCTGACCTTCTCCGACGCCACGGTGGTGACGGTCCGCCTGGCGGTGACCTGGGAGCTGGGCGACCTGGACGGCGACGGCTTCGCCGGCACGGACTTCGGCGGGCCCGACTGCGACGACGCGGAGCCCCTGGTCTTCCCCGGCGCGGAGGAGCTCTGCAACGACGTCGACGACGACTGCGACCCGTCCACGGTGTTCAGCAACGCCAGCGGCGACGAGTCGGACACCGACGGCGACACGTTCCTGGCCTGCGAAGACGACTGCAACGACAACAACAGCGCGGTCTTCCCCGGCGCGGATGAGGCCTGCGACGGCGTCGACACGGACTGCGACGGCGTGCTGGACCCCGACGAGCTGGACGGCGACAACGACCTGTGGACGGCCTGCGACGGCGACTGCCAGCCCACCAACCCCGACGCCCACCCCGGCGCCCCGGAGATCTGCGACGGCCTGGACACCGACTGCCTGGGCGGCGTCCCCGCCATCGAGGCGGACGCGGACAACGACGGCTGGGCTCTCTGCGACGACGACTGCGACGACCAGGACCCCAGCATCCACCCCGACCAGCCCGAGGCCTGCGACGGCGAGGACACGGACTGCGACGAGGCGACGGAGGCCGCGGGCGGGGAGGTCGACGAGGACCTGGACGGCTCCTTCCTCTGCGACGGCGACTGCGACGACGCCGCGCCCTCGGTCTACCCCTTCGCGCCGGAGGCCTGCGACGGCTTGGACAACGACTGCGACGGCGCGCCCGACGCGGACGTGAACGGGGAGGTCGACTTCGACGGCGACGGCTCGCTGTCCTGCGAGGACTGCGACGACCTGGACGCGGCCAACTTCCCCTTCAACCCCGAGGTCTGCGACGGCGGGGACAACGACTGCGACGCGTCCACGGTCTTCAACGGCGACGAGTCCGACGGGGACGGCGACGGCTCCCCGGTCTGCGCCGACTGCGACGACGTCGACCCCACGGTCTTCCCCGGCAACCCCGAGGCCTGCGACGGCAAGGACAACGACTGCGACCCGGCCACCCTGGAGGACGCCGACGGCGACGCGGACGGCTTCACGGCCTGCCAGGACGACTGCGACGACGGCGAGCCCACGGTCTTCCCGGGCAACCCCGAGGTCTGCGACGGGCTGGACAACGACTGCGACCCGGCCTCGGCCGCGGCCGGCGGGGAAGGGGACGGCGACGTCGACGGCTCGGTCGCCTGCGCGGACTGCGACGACGCGGACGCCGCCCGCTTCCCCGGCAACGCCGAGGTCTGCGACGGGCTGGACAACGACTGCGACGCCGGCACGTTCGCGGACCTGGACGGGGAGGCCGACGCGGACGCCGACGGCTCGCTGTCCTGCATCGACTGCGACGACGACGACGCGGCCAACTACCCGGGCAACGCCGAGGTCTGCGACGGGCTGGACAACGACTGCGACGCCGGCACGGAGTTCGCGGGGGGGGAGGAGGACGACGACGAGGACGGCTCCCCCGGCTGCATCGACTGCGACGACTTCGACCCCCTGGTGGCGCCCAACCTGCCCGAGCAGTGCGACGGCCTGGACAACGACTGCGACCCAGCGACGGACGAGAACGTCGACGGCGACAGCGACGGCGTGACGCTCTGCGCGGGCGACTGCGACGACGCGGACCCCAACCGCGCGCCCAGCCTGAGCGAGGCCTGCGACGGCGTGGACAACGACTGCGACGGGGACCTGCTCTTCGGCGAGGACTTCGACAGCGACGGCGACGGCTCCCTGGACTGCGCGGACGCGGACTGCCCCAAGTACGTCGACGGCGGCTTCACCGGAAGCTCAACGGGCTCGGCCGCGGCGCCCTGGTCCACCCTGCAGGTCGGCATCAACCAGGTCGCCTCCAACGGCTGCAGCACGCTGTGGGTGGAGGCGGGCACCTACAACGAGCTGATCACGTTCCCGGGCTCGGGCGAGGACGTGCGGCTGGTGGCGCTGACCACGGCCACCCTCAACGGCGGCGGGGACGGCCCCATCGTGACGATCGAGGGCGGGCAGACGCTGGCGTCGCGCATCGAGGGTTTCGTCATCACCAACGGCACCGCGATCATGGCGGGCGGCGGGGTGCGGGCGGTGAACTCGTCGATCACGCTGGTGGGCAACACGATCAGCAACAACGCCAGCACCCACGAGGGCGGCGGCGTCTACGTCAGCGGCGGCGACCTGGTGCTGGAGGACAACGGGATCCTGGACAACACGGCGGTGTTCGGCGGCGGTGGGGTCTCGCAGTCGGGCGGGGTGCCGGTGGTGCGGGGCAACCTCTTCGACGGCAACGAGGTCACGGGCGCGGGCGACGGCGGCGGGCTCTACACCCACGACACGCTGGGCGACGACCTGCTGATCGAGGGCAACGAGTTCGTGGACAACACCGCGGGCGACGACGGCGGCGCCATGCGCGTGGGGACCTGCCAGGGCCTGATCCGGCAGAACCTCATCTACCAGAACACCTCGGTGGACGCGGGCGCGGTCTTCATCCACACCACCACGGGCCCCCTGCGCTTCCGCAACAACCTGGTGGTGGAGAACGAGGCCGGTCGCGGCGCGGGGCTGTTCAGCTTCACGGCGTCGCCTTTCGTGGACTCCAACACCTTCGCCTACAACGTCGCCGACGACATCCAGAGCCCCTCCACCCTGCGGGTCTTCGAGGGCGTGGTGCGCAACAACATCGTCGCCTTCGGCACGGGCGTGGGCATCGCCGCCTCCAGCGCCACGTCCTACGCCTACAACGACGTCTTCGGCAGCAGCGGCAACGACTGGGAGGTCACGGACTTGACCGGCCAGGACGGCAACATCTCCGCCAACCCCCTGTTCGTCTTCTACGACGCCAGCGGGGTCTGGTCGAACTACGACTTCGGCCTGCTCGCCACGTCGCCCTGCATCGACAGCGGCCACCCCGCCGCCAGCTTCACGGACGCGGACGGGACGCCGGCGGACATGGGGGCTTACGGCGGGCCGGAGGGCGGGTGGTGAGCTGAAGGTGGCCCTCCCGGTCGCGTTCACCGCGCTCGCCACCTCGGCCCGTACGCCCGGGCGTACGGGCCATCGACGACATGAGGTGGTGCGGAGGTTGATCTGAACGGGTAAGAGTCTTACCGTCCAGGTAAGAATGGAGCCCGACGATGCGCGTCACCAGCAAGGGTCAGGTGACCATCCCCATCGACATCCGGAACCAGCTCGACATCGGGCCGGACACGGAGGTCGAGTTCGAGGTGGTCGGGAACGTGGTCCACATCCGCAAGGTCCCCGGAAGCAGCGCACGCGGCAGGCGAGTGCTCCACCGGTTGCTCGAGACGCCCTACAGCGGTCCATCGACGGAGGAGTTGATGGCGCTGACCAGAGGCGACGATTGAAGCGTTTCCTGGTCGACACCAACGTCATCATCGACATCCTGTCCAGGGATCCGAGGTGGTTCGAGTGGTCCGCGGAGACCCTCGCCGCGAGCGCCGACCTGGGCCCGGTGGCAATCAACCCCGTCATCTACGCCGAGCTCAGCGTCGGCTTCGAGCGCATCGAGGACCTGGACCGCGCTCTGCCCGAGACCGACTGGGTGCGGCGCCCGCTGCCCTGGAGCGCGGGCTTCCTCGCAGGGCGCTGCTTTGTCGAGTACCGCCGACGGGGTGGCCTGCGCTCCCGACCGCTGCCCGACTTCTTCATCGGGGCCCACGCCGCGGTCGAGGAGCTCACCCTGATCACCCGTGACGCGCCCAGGTTCAGGACGTACTTCCCGACGGTGGAGCTGGTCGCGCCGCCAACGGAGGCCGGTCCCTCCGACGATGGCGAGGTACCTTGACCAGGCCGGTCGTCACCCCGACCTCGTATCGCGCCCATGCCCCATACGGCGGGCCGGAGGGGGATTGGTAGACCGCTGAGGGGGTCGTCGAGCGCATCTTCGACGTTCACCACATCGGCCCGTCTGCGTGGGCGTACGGGTCACGGGGTGATGCGGGCCGCCTGGGATTGTCGGCGGAACAACATGTACGTATGATCTCGGCATCAGGAGTACGTGCATGTCTACGAAGCTCACCCTCAGCGTCGATCCGGGCGTCATCCATGCCGCCAAGAAGTACGCCGCTGCGAACGGGACCTCGGTCTCCCACCTCGTGGAGTCCTACCTCGCGGCGATCACCAGGGCCTCTTCCGACCGCCAGCCGACGGCGCAACTCGCGCGTTGGCGTGGATCGATGTCCGGTGTCGATGTCGAGGATCACAAGGACTGGTTGGCGGAGAAGTACGGCGCCTGATGCGCATTCTCGTCGACCTGAACCTCGTGCTGGACGTCCTGCTGGACCGGCAGCCGCACGCCGACGCGGCAGCGGGCCTCTGGGCCTCCGTCGAGGCAGGCGAGGCCGACGGCATGATCGCGGCTCCCTGCGTGACCACGCTCCACTACCTGGCGACCCGATCGGGAGGCAGGGCCTTCGCCGATGAATGCGTTGCAGGAGTGCTCACGGTATTCGGTGTCGCACCCGTCGACGATGCGGTCCTCCGACAGGCCCTCGGCATGGGCTGGCCAGACTTCGAAGACGCGGTGTGCGCCTCGGCGGGGGTGGCCGCCGGGTGCCACGCCCTCGCCACCCGCGACTCGGCCGGCTTCAGGCGCGCCGCGCTTCCGGTGATGACGGCGGGTGAGGCGCTGACAGCGATCAGGTCCAGCGGGCGCCCGTGATCCGCGGCCTGGGTCTCGTCGGCTCCCGCAGGTTCACGTCCAGCCCCCATCGCACCCATGCCCCACACGGCGGGCCGGAGGGCGGGTGGTGAGCTGAGGGGTTCGGGGGGCGCGTCTTCGACCGCTGGCACATCGGCCCGTCTGCGTGGGCGTACGGATCACGGGGTGATCCGGCGGGTCCCCTCCCCCCGCTGCGGCGACGCGCCCCCTCGAAGCGCGTGGACGAGGGCGTGGCGCTGCTCGTCGCTCCGACCGCCCGCAACCAGCCGCATCAGCGCAACGACCTGAGCACGTCCTTCATCAGCAAGAGCAGGTGGAGGCCGTCGGTTGGACTGGGTTCGAGCTCGGGGATCAGGTGCTTGTAGAAGCCCCGCGCCTCGTCGGTCTCCGCGTGAATCAAGAGGCCACGGCAGCCGATCTCGTCACCGACGGCCACGAGGCGAAGCAACACGTCGCGCAGGAGCGCGGCCCCGAGGCCTCTCCCCTCGTGGTCGAGGTGAACGCCCAGGCGGGCCAGCAGCGCCACAGGCTGGGGGTAGCGCCCGGCGCCCCTGACGAGGCGAGCCGGCGACGCTTCCCGCTCGATCTGGGCCATCGTCCAGGCGTAGTAGGCGACGACAGCCGCCTGGTCCCTTTGGGTGACCACGAACACGCGGGTAAGCCCCACCGACGTCGACTGGCGAGCGTGGCGCCCGAGCCATCGCGTCTGTTCCGGCGACCGGCACTCGAACTCGTCGAGGAGGTGGTCCCGTGCCAGGGGCACGGGCGCGCGGTACGCAGGGGCCACGTCAGTCAGCGAACGGAGACGGTCGTCCCATGAGCGCGCGCAGGCCTGGAAGGTCCCGTGCCGGTAGGGCGTTGAGCTCGTCCCATCGCCCCAGGGCGCTCTCATCCAAGACGAAGCGCGTGCGGTCGGCCAGGACGCGGCGAGCCGCCACCGTGAGGTTCGCGACGACGAACTCCGTGAGTCCGACGCCCGATGCGCGGGCCGCCTGATCGATCAGGGACCGCTCTTCAGCCGTCGTGCGCACCTCCAGACGCTTCGACCTCGCTCGTGGTGTTTCCATCGTCGTTCTCCTGTACGGCCAATGTACGTCCACATGCAGCACGGGTCCAGTCCGCCGACGTCGTGGACGCCGTGCGTCGGGCGCCGACGCCATCATCCCCCATCGCACCCATGCCCCGTACGGCGGGCCGGAGGGCGGGTGGTGAGCTGAGGGGTTCGGGGGGCCGGCCTCGGGGCCCTGGCCCATCGGTTTGTGGGAGCAGCCGTGGGCTCTGCTCCGCGACGTCGGAAGGACGCGCCGCATGAAGTTGCCCGACGCGATCATCGTCGCCACCGCTCGCGCCCATGGACGGGCGCTGGCGACCCGGAGCACGGGGGACTTTCGCGCGGACGAAGCCGGCGTCAGCGTTCCCTACGGGCTGTGATTGCGCCGGAAGGCCCGGCCTCCTTCGCGGCTGGACCCCGGCTTCCTGATGGACCGCAGGGCCCGTTGCTGGGAGGGTTGACCCTGTTTCGCGGACTGGTCGCCGTGCTCGTCTCCCGCCCTGGTGGCGCCGTACGGCGGCGCGCGGGAGTGGGGTTCCGGGCGCGGCCTCGCAGGGGGTCCAGGCGACTCGGCTGACGCTTCGGGAGCCCTCCCTGAGCCCGGGAGCGTGGACGAAGGCGGCGAAGCCCTCCAGCGGGGAGCCGACCGCGCTCCGCTCAGTTGTCGCGCTTCGGCACCGATCCGCCGTTGCCCAAGAGCGGGCCATCTTGCTGCTGCGCGCCGCCCCCGCCGTCCACGGACTGATGGTCCTTGGGGGTCAGGACGACGGCGACCTCCTGCAGTCGGCGGCTGAACGACACCGTCTGGGTGTGCACCCAATAGCCGTCCAGCTCCGTCACCAGCGTGTACTCCCGGTCCCGCTGCAGCAGGGTCGAGCTGTAGTCGGTGGGGTTGGTCAGGGCGTCGATGGCGAAGCGGCCCGACGCGTTGGTCGTGTCCACCCCCCGCCAGCTCTGGCCGTTTGGCTCGTCCAGCTCCAGCCGCACCCGGACCTGCGGTAGCGGATCGGAGCTGTCGATGGCGACGACGCGCCCCTCGATGCGGTCCGACGCGGCGCCATTGGGGGACGCGCAGCCGGCCAGCAGCAGCGCGAAGAAGAGAATGATCGTGTCCCGTCCCATGACCGGTGTGACCGTGGAGGGGCGGGGATCGGGTCAGGGGGTCCCAAGAACCCCCCTGACCAATCCCCCGAAGCACCCGCCAGGACCGCGATACACTGCCTCCGTGCGGCCGACGACACCCCTGCTGACCCTCCTGCTGATCCTCCTGTGGCCCGCCGCCGCCTCGGCCGGGCAGATGCCCTTCGCTTCGCCCGCCACCGTCGGCTTCCTCAGCGGCGCCGCCGAGCTCGTGCTCGCCGACTTCAACCAGGACGGCAACCTGGACGTGGCCGCGGCGGACACGGCGAGCGGCGACGTGTGGGTGTTCCTGGGCGACGGCAGCGGCGTCGGTTGGTCGCCCGCGGCGGCGGACTCGGACCACCCCGGGGTCGCGGCGATCGCGGCGGGAGACCTGGACGGGGACGGCGACGTCGACCTCGTCGCCAGCGGCAACCAGACCTCCCGGGAGCTCGCCTGGTACGAGAACAACGGCACCGGCACCCTCTGGACCGCCCACGACCTGACCTCGGGGAACTCCTACGGCGGGCAACTCGCGCTCGCCGACTTCGATCAGGACGGCAGCCTGGACATCGCGACCTGGGGCAGCACCAACGCCGTCGTCTTGCTCAACACGAGCCGGGACGCGACCGCCTTCACCGACTCGGTGGTGCCGGGCACCCTCAATGGACCCAACGACATCGACGCGGGCGACTTCTCGGGCGACGGCTTCCCCGATCTCCTGGTGGCCATGCAGGCCGTCACGCCCTTCTCCACCAACGACGGCGCGGGGGGCTTCAGCGGGCTCAACCTGGGCACCGGCACCGCCTTGAGCGTGTCCCTGGCGGACATCGATCGCGACGGCGACACCGACTTCGTGACCTACCAGCAGGTGACCGGACAGCCGGTGACGTGGTGGGACAACCTGCTGGGCAACGGCTCGTCCTGGGGCGAGCAGACCGGCCCCCCGAACCCCGGCGACAGCTCCGGCCGCGCGAGGGTCGTGGACCTCGATCAGGACGGGGACCCCGACCTCCTGGTCAGCCAGCCGGACCTGGACGTCATCCAGCTCCTGGAGCACCCCGGCGACCCCCAGGGGACCTGGACCTACTGGGCGGTGGCCGACCTGGGGGGCGTCGTGGACGCCCATGCCGGGGACGTTGACAACGACGGCGACCTGGACGTGGTGGCGTACAGCGACGACCTCTCCCAGATCGTCTGGTTCGACAACCAGCGGCTGCACGGCGAATGGAGCTTCGGCGAGGAGACGTCGATCGCCACCAACCTGGACGCCATCGAGCAGTTCACGATGGCGGACCTCGACGGCGACGGCGACCTGGACATCACCGGCAGCTACGGCAGCACGCTCGGTCAGGACACCCTGATCTGGATCGAGGACCTGTCCGGCGACGGTTCCACCTGGGGCGCGCCCGTCACCCTGGTCAGCAACCAGTGGGCGCAGCGGGGCAACGCGGTCGGCGACCTGGACCGCGACGGCGACCTGGACATCGTCGGCTCCAACAGCTCGTCGGTGCACTGGCTGGACAACCAGCAGGGCGACGCCAGCGCCTGGTCGAACCAGCAGACAGCGGGCAGCAGGACCGCCAACTGGCACGTGGTGCTGGCGGACATGGACGGCGACGGCGACCTGGACGCGGTGCCGGCGGTGGGCACCGGCAGCGCGTTCGTGCACCGCAACGACGACGCCGACGCGGGCCAGTGGGCCACCTGCGATCTGGGCGGCCCCGAGAGCGCGTGGCGGGTGGCGGTGGCGGACCTCGACGGGGACGGCGACCTGGATCTGATCTCCACGTTCGAGGACAGCGTCCAGCCCCAGGTGAGCTGGTTCCTCAACCCCGGATCCCTGGACCCCTGCAGCGCGTGGTCGAAGGTGGTGATCACGAGCGAGGGCAGCCAGGCCGGGCTGGTCACCGGGGACGTCGACGGCGACGGCGACCCCGACGTCGTCGCCGCGGCGCTCGGGTTTGGCGTGCGCTGGTTTGAGAACAGCAACCCGGCCGTGGCGCAGTGGGGCGAAGTGCAGATCTCCAGCCACAACCCCGAGCACATCGAGCTCGCGGACCTGGATCGGGACGGGGACCTGGACGTGGTGTACGCCGCCGACCCCGACCTGGTGTGGCAGGAGAACGTCGACGGCCTGGGGGGCAGCTGGCAGGTCCACGACACCAACGAGCCGACCGCCTCGCAAGCGCGGGTCTACGACGTCGATCGCGACGGGTGTGACGCAAACCCGTTGGTCATGATCGACGGCTGAGGATCGATAGACGGG
>CALCXL010000037.1 GCA_937907595.1 uncultured Pseudomonadota bacterium | reverse complement strand
ACAGCAGGGCGGCCACCAGGGCGGTCCTCATGGGGCGGGGCTCCAGGGGCGGGGGCTCAGAGGCCCAGGCAGTTGACCGTCACCTGAAGCTGCGCGCTGCTGCTGTCCGAGCAGTCCGAGGCCTCCAGGGTCACCAGCACGAAGGTGGAGGTGGTGTGGCCGGGCGCGCTGGGCCCGGCGACGTCGATGATGGCGGCGGCCTGGGCGGTGGTGGCGGTGCTGAGGGCGGCGGCGCCGGTGGGGTTGGAGACCACGCTCCAGTCGTAGGCGATGGGGTCCCCGTCGGCGTCCGTGCTGGCCGAGCCGTCGAGCAGCACCACCGCCGGGCCGCAGGGGCCGCAGGTGGGGTTGCCGTAGATGTCGAGGGTGCAGGCGACGCTGAGGGAGATCGTCTGGCTGGGGCCGGGATCGGCCAGGGGGGCGTCGTTGGACACGTGGGGGCCGATGGCGGCGTCCTCATCCTGGCAGTCGCCGTCGCAGATGGAGAAGCCGTCCCCGTCGCCGTCCACCGCCTCGTCGGTGGCGGGGTCGCAGTCGTTGTCGATGCCGTCGCAGATCTCGATGCGCGCGGGGTGCACGTTGGGATCGGTGTCGTCGCAGTCGGCCAGGCAGACCGAGTAGCCGTCGCCGTCCAGGTCGGAGCCGTCGTCCAGGATCCCGTTGCAGTCGTTGTCCAGGCCGTCGCAGACCTCGGTGGCCCCGGGGTAGGTGGCCGGGTCGCCGTCGTCGCAGTCGTTGCAGGCGACCGAGCCGTCGCCGTCCACGTCGAACTCGTCCAGGCCCGGGAAGCCGGAGCAGTCCGAGTCCAGGCCATCGCAGATCTCCGGCGCGCCCGGGTAGGCGTTGATCTCGCCGTCGTTGCAGTCGCCTTCGCAGGGCATCCAGCCGTCGGAGTCGGCGTCGGACTCGCCCGGGGGCAGCAAGGCGCCGTCGCAGTTGTCGTCCTGGCCGTTGCAGACCTCGACGGCGGCGGGGTGCACCGCGGGATCGGCGTCGTCGCAGTCCCCGTCCGCCAGCGACCAGCCGTCGCCGTCTGCGTCGGCGTTGGGGTCCGCCGAGTCGTCGTCGTCGGGGGCGATGTCGTCGTCGTCGGGGGCGCTGTCGTCGTCGTCGGGGGCGATGTCGTCGTCGTCGGGGGCGACGTCGTCGTCGTCGTCGGGGCCGATGTCGTCGTCGTCGTCCGGCGCGATGTCGTCGTCGTCAGGGCCGATGTCGTCGTCGTCGGGGGCGATGTCGTCGTCGTCGTCCGCCGAATCGTCATCGTCGGGGCCGATGTCGTCGTCGTCCGCCGAGTCGTCGTCGTCCACCACGTCGTCGTCGTCGGGCTGGCTGTCGTCGTCGTCCGCGGAATCGTCGTCGTCGGGCTGGCTGTCGTCGTCGTCGGGGCCGATGTCGTCGTCGTCCCCTGAATCGTCGTCGTCCACCACCACGTCGTCGTCGTCGGGCTGGGTGTCGTCGTCGTCGACCACGTCGTCGTCGTCGGGCTGGGAGTCGTCGTCGTCGGGCTGGGCGTCGTCGTCGTCGACCGAGACGTCGTCGTCGTCGATGTTCCCGCCCGCGGGGCAACCGGCCAGGACGAACGAGGCGAGCAAGAGCAGATGCAGGCGCATGGAGACCCTCCGATCGAAGTGTCCCGTCGGCGGAGGGGCGGCGTCAAGCGGCGAGGCGGTGCGTCCGGGGCCCGCGGCGGCGCAGGGAGCCTCCGATCGGCGTCCAGGCCCCCCTCGCGCGGACCCGCAATCCCCGCGCAGGACGCTGATAGACTCGCCAGCGCCCATGCTGCGCCTGCTGTCGATGTTGCTGCTCGCTTCGCCCGCTCACGCCGCGGAGAGCACCTTCGTGGGGCCGACCGAGCAGGCGCTGATCGAAGCCGCCCTGCGCTCCGCCGACCTGCTGCCCACCGACCTGACCGCCCAGGATCACGTCAACGGCGGCCTGCAGGTCCCCCGCGATCGTTGGCGCAGCGCGTCGGTCACGCGGGCGGTGGACGCCCCCCTCTTCGCCGCCGGGTGGGCCGCGGGCGCCGAGCAGGCCCTGGCCTCCCGAGGCCCCGGGACCCTGCCCGACTGGTCGGGGCTCTGGACGCTGGTGGAGGCCGAGTTCGGCCCCCCGGCGAAGGACCCCTGCGCCGCCAGCGCCGCCACCCTGGCCAGCGGCCTGGGCCTCATCGACCGCATGCTCAAGCACGCCGCCACCCAGGGCGACAAGTGGAGCAAGCGGGACGCGTCGGACCTGCGCACCCAGCTCGACGATCGCGTGGACGCCGCCGTGGGCCGCCTGCTGGACGCCGCCGCGGTGGCCCAGTGCCGGGTGCAGGCCTCCACGGGCCGGGTGGAGCCCGAGGAGCGCGCGGCCCTGGCCCGCCTGCTGGAGCAACACATCGCCGACAAGGCCCCCCGCGACGGCCAGCTGGACCGCCGGGCGGAGGCCTTGAGCGCCGCCTGGGAGAGCGTGGACGGCGGGGGCCTCCTGGTGGCCGGACGGGGCTGGTCCGACGCGGTCTCCGCCGCCGCGCTGGAGCTGTCCACCCTGCCGCCCGAGGCCTGGCCCGCCGAGCCGGTCATCCTGCCCACCGACCTGGGCGAGGTCTGGATCGGCTCCCTGGCCCCCAACTCGGGCACGGGCGACCCGGTCCTGCTGGTGGACCCCGGCGGCGACGACCAGTGGCGGCTGGGCCTGGAGACCCCGCTGGAGGGCGCGAGGCCCGTGGCCGGCTGGATCGACCTGGGCGGAAACGACCTCTGGCTGAGCCGCAGCGCGGGGCCGGGCGGCGCGTTCTTCTCGGTCTCGGCCGGGGTGGACGCCGCGGGCGACGACACCCACCGCGGCGACCTGGCGGTCCAGGGCGGGGCGGCGTTCGGCGTGGCGACCTGGCACGACGCGGCGGGGCAGGACGTGTTCCGGGCCGACGGCCTGGCCCAGGGCGCCGCGCTCTTCGGCGTGGGGGCCCTGCGAGCCGACGGCTACGGCAGCGACAGCTTCGACGCCCAGAGCCACGCCCAGGGCGTGGGGCTCCCAGGCGGGCTGGGGCTGGCGATCGGCGGCGGCAGCGACGACGCCTGGACGCTGGCCCGCGGGCACGGACAGGGAGCGTCGGCCGGCGTCTCGCTCCGACTGGGCGGCGGCGTGGGCCTGCTCCTGGAGCGCGGGGGCGACGACACCTTCGTGGCCGGGGGCGCGTCCCAGGGCGCGGCCGACCGGGGGGGGCTGGGCGTGCTCGTGGACCGCGCGGGGAGCGACCGGTACCTGGCGGCGGCCGCGGCCCAGGGCGCCTGCTCGTGGGCGGGTGTGGGCTTGCTCGCCGACCGCGACGGGGACGACGCCTACCAGGGTGGCGCGCGCGCGCAAGGCGTGGCCAGCGGGGCCTGCCAAGGCTGGCTGCTCGACGCGGCCGGCGACGACCGCTACGCAGCGGGGGCGTCGGACCTGGACCTGGGCGGCCTGGGCGTGCTGGTGGACTCGGGCGGCGGCGCCGTGCTCGCCGGCTCCCCCGCCCGCGCCGGCCTGGGCCTGACCCTTCGGGCGCTGGCCGAAGGGCGCCTGCTCGACGCGTCGCGCCCCCGCAGCGCCGACGGCGGCGACGTCGACCTGATCCGGCCGGAGAGCGTCGGCGTGGCCGCATCCACCGGCCGCGGGTCCACACCGGGGCGGCTCGGCGCCGCCTCCGCGGTCGGCCGAGCCGACGTGCTCGCCCTGCTGGAGGACACCCCGTCGGACGCGGACGCCGCCTGGGCCTGGGGGGATCGCCTGGCCGCGGTCAGCCCCTCGCCGGAGGCCTTCGCCTGGCTGCTGGAGGTCTCGGACGAGCTTCGGCCGCACCAGGCCCTGGCCATCGAGTCGCTGCTGCACCACCTGGTCGCGCGCCGGGATCCGGCCACGCTGTCTGCCCTGGTCAAGAGCCTGTCCGCACGCGCCGAGGCCGCCCCCCGCGACGGCGCGGATCCGGCCGCCGCCCTCCCGCTGCGCTGGCTCAGCCACGTCCTCGGAGCCGACCTGGTGCCGCCCGACGTCGCCGTCGACGCCGCCGCCCCCCTGCTGGACCACCCGGCCTGGGCCGTGCGCGCCGCCGCCTTCGACGTGCTGAGCGCCGGAGCCCGCCGGGCCGCGCTGCAGGGCCGCTCGCTGGGCGCGTTCGGGGCCGCCGGGAAGGCCGCGACCGTGGCCGCCGGCAGCGATCGGGTGGCGGAGGTCCGGGCCGCAGCCGCCCGCTTCCTGGGCTACTCGGCCCGCCCCGCCGCCGCCGGGACCCTGGCGCAGATCCTCGCCCAGGGGTCGCGCCAGGAGCGGGACGCCGCGGAGTTCGCCCTGTCCCTGCTCGCCGCGCGCGGAGGCGGGGACGAGGTCGCCCGCGCCGCCTTCAAGCTGGCCGATCAGCCGACCACGCCCTCGCGCAACGCCGCCTACCGCATCCTGGGCGCCACGGGACACCCCGACGCCGGCTCGGTCCTGCGCGAGGCGGTGGAGACCGGGGACCCCCGCGCCCGCGTGGCCGCCCTGCAGGGGATCGCCGCCCTGGGCCCGCCCGACGCCCTGGAGTACCTGCTGCCGCTGCTCGACGTCGCCCTGCATCCCCGGGTGCGCAGCGAGGTGGAGGCCACGCTCGAGGCCCTCGCCCCCCCGGGGGAGTGAAGGGCCCACGCCTCCTCATCCCAGCCGACGCCCCGGTTCCCGCTCGTCGACATCGCCCGGCCCCCTTCGGTCGACCGCCTGCCTTGTGTAGGATCCCGCGACGACGCCGTCGTAGTGCCCAGGGGTGCCCGCTCCAAACGGGAGCGGTGGGAAGGGCGACGCACCTGGAGTTTGCATGGGCCTCGTGTCGGCCAGTCGATGGTTCGTCCCGGCGCTGATCGCCCTCCTCTGGGGGGCGCCGGCGGCCGCGCAGATGACGGAGCAGGCGGAGCGGCAGCTCAAGTACTGCTGGGAGGAGCTCGCCACCGGCGACTTCGACCGCGCCCGCAAGTCCGCGGAGTCCGCCCTGCGGCTGGATCCGGGGCTGTACGAGGCCATGATCTGCAAGGCGGAGGTCTACGAGGCCACCGGCGAGGTCGCGCGCGCCCGCACGGTCGTCGGCGCCTACCTGGAGCTTCGCGTCGGCCTCGACCCCTCGGAGCGGGCCGTCGCGGCGATGGAGCGCCTGGGCGTGCAGCGCGACGGCTCCGTCGTCGAGCCCGAGCCCGAGCCGGACCCCGATGCCCCGCTGGAGGACGGCGACGTGCCGCCCCCCCCGGTCAGCGTGGAGGACGCCCCGGCGGAACCCGAGGAGCCAGAAGAGCCCGCCCTCCCCGAACCCCAGCGCGGGCCCTGGGCCTCCTGGGATCCGGCGGTGTACCGCTGGGGCGCCGATCGCGCCGCGGGCAGCTTCGCGCTGGGCGGCGTGGGCCTGGGGCTCTTCGCGCTGGGCGACCAGCTCACCACCGCCGCCGCGGTCAACCAGGGCATCGTGGGCCGCTCGCCGGGCCTGGGCGCGTTCATCACCCTCAACCACATCCCCCTGGGCGCGGCCGAGGACACCCTGGGCGACGACTGGGCGGGGGCCTACGTCGGCGAGTTCTTCCTGAACGCCGGGCTGATCATGACGGTGCCCGGCCTGCTGGGCCCGGTGCCCCACCTGGTGCTGGCCACCGCGGGCATGGACCTGCGCACGGTGAAGGCGGCGGCGGGCATCGGAGGCGGCGTGACCCTGCTCAGCGGCGGCATCACCGCCCTGGCCCGCGTCGGCTGGCTCTACGCCATCGAGTGGGACAACCAGCAGTTCACCGGCAAGCGCTTCCACTTCATCGTGCCCGGCGTCGTCAGCCTGGTCGCCGGCGTCTCCGGGCTCACCATCGGCACCATCGACCTGCTGTTCGGCGTGCTCTACGCAACCGGCGCCATCGAGGCGAAGGAGCAGGAGAACTTCCTCCCCCAGGCCCTGCGCTGGGGGCCGCCCCGGGTGACCCCCTGGATGGCCGCGGACCAGCACGGCGGCTCGGCCGGGGTGCTGGTGTCGTGGAGGGCGCAATGAGGACCCTGCTCCTGCTCGCGCTGCCGTTCCTCCTGGCCGGCTGCCTGGTCTGGGACGATCAGGGGGGGGAGGTGGCGATCAGCCCGCCGCCCAGCGACACCCTGGACGGCGACACCGTGGTGGAGACCTGGCGCACGCTCCTCATCCTGAACAACGCGTCGAGCGACCGCGTCTGCGATGTGCGGGTGGAGACGGACGCGGCCCTGGAGCCCTCCCTCAACAGCGCCATCGACCGGCAGATCCTCGTGGCTCCGGAGACCACGGTCAGCGGCGGCGACCTCTGCACGCACTGCCTGTCCATCGAAGGCGCGTGCGAGCCCGTGGGGCTCTACACATGCCACCCCGTCGGCGACCCGACGACGACGTCCCGCGAATGGACCTGGTGGGTGCGATGCGAGTGATCCTGCTGGCCCTGTTGCTGTCCTCCTGCACCCTGCACCCGGGCGAGCGGCCCGGCACGGAGGTCGGCGCGGTCGACCTGTGCCACGGCACCGTGCTCGACGGCGCCGCTTGCGGAGGCGACCTCAACGGCACCTGGACCCTGGAGGGGGCCTGCCTGGGCGACCTCGCGCCCCTGCTCAACCGGGGGTCGGGCCCTTGCCACGACACCGCGGTGCTGTCGGCGGACCTCGTGAACGCAACGGGCGAGTGGTGGTTCAACGCCGCCGGACGGGGCTCCCAGCGCCTGGAGACCTCGTTGGACGTGACCACCATCTTCACGCCCGCCTGCGTGGAGTTCCTGGCCGACCTGGGCGAGCCGGACTACGCCGTCTGTTCGCGCATCGGCGAGGGCTCCGAGCTGGGCGATGTGGGCGACTGCGAGCTGATCGACGCCCGCTGCGTGTGCGACGACCGGATCGACACCTCGACCTTCCGCGAGATGAGCTGGAGCCGGTCGCTCTCCAGCGTGTCGGTGGACTTCGACGACGGCGGGATCACCGACTTCGACTACTGCGTGGACGCCGATCTGCTGCACCTGGAGGCCGGCAACGGGCTGGCCTACGCCGCCCGCCACTGACGGATCGCAGACCGTCGCTGCCCGTGAAACAATGCGGGGCCCTCATGCGGATCGCGCTGCCCATCGCCCTGCTCCTCCTGCTGGCGCCCGCCGTCCGGGCCGGCCAGATCCCCGAGCAGCAGTGGGCCGCGGTTCAAGCCGCCGACGCGCACGGCAAGTTCTGCGCGGAGGGCGTCGACCAGACGATCGGCTCCGCCGGCAGCGGTCTGGCCCAGGTCGCCGAGGTCTGGGCCTCCCTGGACGGCATGCCCGAGCGCACCGGCGCCACGGGGCTCCTGTACTGGCGCGGGCTGCTGGCGGAGTGCCTCAACCGGCAGGACCACGCCATCCGGGACCTCAGCCGCTTCCTGGAGCTTCACCAGGCGGACACCACCTGGGTCGAGCCCGCTCACGACGCCATCCGCCGGCTGCAGCGCATGGGCGTGGCCGCGGAGGCCGGGCCCAGCAAGCCTCCGGTGGGGCGGATCGTGGGGGTCGCGCTGGGTGGCCTGCAGGGCGTGGGCGCCGGTGCGATGGCCGCCCTGGCGGGGGTCCGCGCGGGGCACCGGCAGGAGGCGGAGACGCTGTACCTGTCGGGCAACCTCAGCACGGCCGACTTCGCGATCGTGGACCAGCAGGGCCAGGACGCCACCCGCGACGTCAACGGCTTCAGCGCGGCGGCGGCGGGGCTGTCGGCGGGGGCGATCACCACGACGTTGCTGAGCGCGCTGGCCCCCGAGTCCGGCGCCGGCACGGTGCACCGGGTCTCCGCGCTGGGCTTCGTGGGTCCCCAGGGGGCCTGGCTGGGCATCGGGGGGCGGTGGTGATGCCAGGTGCGGCGCGCTTCCTGGCCGCGGTGGGCCTGTTCTGGCTGCTCGTCGGCGGCTGCACCTGGGCTCCGGATCCGGGCCAGATCGACTGCACGGGGCACGACAGCTGCCCCCCCGGCTGGCGCTGCGCGGACGACTCGGGCCGCTGCGAGGAGGGCGACCGGGTCGACGACGACGACGTGGCCGACGACGACGACGTGGCCGACGACGACGACACCACCGACGACGACGACACCCTCGACGACGACGACTCCATCGACGACGACGACTCC
>CALCXL010000036.1 GCA_937907595.1 uncultured Pseudomonadota bacterium | reverse complement strand
CCTACATGTCCCCCGAGCAGACCGGTCGCATGAACCGCGCCCTGGACTACCGCACGGACCTCTACTCCCTGGGCGCAACGCTGTACGAGCTGCTGGCCCACGTGCGCCCCTTCGACACCCCGGATCCCGTCGAGCTGGTCCACTGCCACCTGGCCCGCGTCCCCGTGCCGGTGCACATCGCCAACCCGTCCGTCCCGCCGATCCTGAGCGAGCTGGTGGCCCGCCTGATGGCCAAGGACGCCGAGGACCGCTACCAGAGCGCCCTGGCCGTGGCCGAGGACCTGGAGACCGCCGTCAACGCCCTGCGCGAGCGCGGCCGCATCGTCGACTTCCCCCTGGGCCGGGGCGACCTGAGCGATCGCTTCGCCCTGCCGCAGACCCTCTACGGCCGCGACGCCGAGCGCGAGCAGCTCCTGGCCGCCTTCGACCGGGCCGCGCACGGCGGGCGTGAGCTCCTGCTGGTCGCCGGCTACTCGGGCATCGGCAAGAGCGCGCTGGTGCATGAGGTGCACCGCCCCATCGCCGAGCGCCGCGGGCAGTTCGTGGAGGGCAAGTTCGACCAGTTCAACCGCAACATCCCCTACGCGTCGGTCATCCAGGCCTTCCGGGAGCTGGCCCGCCAGCTGCTGACCGAGCCGCCCGACGTCCTGGCTTCGTGGCGGCAGCGCGTTCAGGAGGCCGTGGGCCCCAACGGGCAGGTCGTCGTCGACGTCATCCCGGAGATCGAGCTCATCGTCGGCGAGCAGCCGGAGGTGCCCGCCCTGGGCGCGGCCGAGGCGCTCAACCGCTTCAACGTCGTCTTCGAGTCCTTCGCCCGCGCCTTCGCCACGGCCGAGCACCCCCTGGCCCTGTTCCTGGACGACCTGCAGTGGGCCGATCTGCCGTCGCTCAACCTCGTCCAGCGCTTCATGACGGACCCGGAGAACCGGCACATCCTGCTCATCGGCGCCTACCGCGACAACGAGGTCGCCGAGGGCCACCCGCTGCTGCTGATGCTCGACGAGATGCGGCGCGCCGGCGCGTCCATCAACAGCATCAACCTGCCCCCCCTCGCGCCCGAGCACGTGGCCCAGCTGCTGGCGGACACCCTGCGCCGCCCCGTGGACCAGGTGGCCGACCTCTGCGCCCTCTGCGTGAGCCGCACCGGCGGCAACCCCTTCTTCCTCAACCAGTTCCTCCTGGCGCTGTACGACGCCCGGAGCATCGACTTCGACCCCAAGGCCCGCCGCTGGACCTGGGACCTGGGCCGCATCGAGGCCATGGGCATCACGGACAACGTCGTCGAGCTCATGGCCCGCAAGATCCGCTCCCTGGACGACGACGTGCAGGGCTCCCTGCGCACCGCCGCCGCCCTGGGCGCCAGCTTCGACCTGCAGAGCCTGGCCATCGCCATGGAGACCAGCCCCCTGGCCGCCGCCCGCGCCATCGAGCCCACGTTGGAGGAGGGCCTGGTCGTGCCCATCGGCAGCGGCTGGAAGTTCCTGGACGGGGGCCTGGACGCCGACGGGACCCAGGACGTGGACCAGCCGGAGTCGATCCAGTACCGGTTCCTGCACGACCGGGTGCAGCAGGCCGCCTACTCGCTGCTCCCCGAAGCCGCGCGGGACGACCTGCACCACCGCATCGGCCGCCGCCTCCTGGTCGCCCTGAGCCCCGAGCAGCGGCACGAGCGCCTGTTCGAGATCCTGGGCCACTTGGACCGCGGCACGGACGATCTGGAGCCCGAGGAGCGGCGGGAGCTCGCGCGCCTCAACCTGTCGGCCGGCGAGCGCGCCAAGGCCAGCGCGGCCTTCAAGCCCGCCCTCAACTACCTGCAGAGCGCCATGGAGCTGGCCGGCGCGGAGGTCTGGGCCCAGGACTACCCCAACGCCCTGGCCCTCTACACCCACGCCACCGAGGCCGCCTACCAGACCGCCGACTACGATCTGATGGAGCAGTACGCCGCCGTCGTGGCCGAGCGCGCCGCCACGAAGCTGGACCGCGTGCGCACGGTGGAGACCCGCATCCAGGCCTACATCTCCCAGAGCCGCCTGGCCGAGGCCGTCGACTCCGCCCTGGCCCTGCTCGCCGAGCTGGGGGTGGAGTTCCCGGCCGAACCGGAGGAGGGCGACGTCATCGCAGCCATCGGCGCGGTGACCGGGGCCATCGGCGGCCGCAGCTTCGAGGCGCTGTACGAAGCGGAGGAGATGAGCGACCCGGAGAAGCTCGCGGCCATGCGCGTGCTGCAGAAGATCACCTCGGCCAGCTACGTCGCCCGCCCCGCGCTCTTCCCCCTGGTGCCCATGAAGGGCGTGGAGCTGTCCGCGTCGCTGGGCAACACCGCCGCCTCCACCTACGCCTACGCCTGCTACGGCATCATCCTGGCCGGCGTGGTGGGGGACATCCCCGGCGCCTACGGCATGGGCCAGCTCGCCCTGCGGCTCATCGACCGCTTCTCCGCCCGGGAGTACGAGGCCCGCACCCGCTACATCGACGCCTGCTACGTGCGTCACTGGTGCCGCCCGGCCTCGGAGACCTGGCGCGACTTCCCCCCCGCCTACCGCATCGGCCTGGACACCGGCGACCTGGAGTTCGCGGGCTGGGCCTTGATGATGGGCAGCTTCCACGCCTTCTACTCGGGCCGCCCGCTGTCGGAGACGGAGCCGGAGACGGCCCGCTGGATCGCCGCCATCGCCCAGGTCAAGCAGGAGACGGCGCTGCACTACACCCGCGCCGGCTGGCAGGCCATGCGCTGCCTGCGCGGGCTGAACCCCTCCCCCACCCGGTTGGCGGACGAGGCCGGCGACTACGATCCCGACGCCATGCTGCAGACCCACATCGACGCGTCCGACGCGTTCGGCGTGGCCAACCTGCTCTTCAACGGGATGCTGCTGCACACGCTGTTCGGCCAGTACGCGGAGGCGGAGGCGCTGTCGATCCAGCTGGATCCCTGGTTCCCGAGCATGGTCTCCACGATCCACGTGCCGACGGTGGTGCTGGTGGACGCGCTGTTCAGGGTGGAGCTGGCCGGCACCGACGCCGATCGACGCGATGAGCTGCTGGCCCGCGCCGATGCCGACCTCGCTCAGCTGACCACCTGGGCCCAGCACGCCCCCATGAACCACGGCGCCAAGGAGCGGATCGTGGCCGGTCAGCTGGCGCGGGCGCGGGGCGACTTCTCGGGGGCGCGCGCCCACCTCAAGGCCGCCACGTCCATCGCTGCGAGCAACGAGAACCTCTTCGAGGAGGCCCTGGCCCACGAGCTCCTGGGCCGCCTGTGGCTGGAGGCCGAGGACGAGGCGGAGATGGGGCACACGGTGATCCGCCGGGCCCACCAGCTCTACAACCTCTGGGGTGCGACCGCCAAGGCGCACCAGCTGGCGGACACCTACGGCGACAACGTGGTCTCCGGCCGCCGCCTCTCGGGGGCGACGACCCAAGGCGGCACCCTCAGCGCCACCACCACCAGCCAGGACGGCACGGGGGGCATGATCGACCTGGCGTCGGTGCTGAAGGCCAACCAGGCCCTGTCCGGCGAGGTCGTCCTGTCCCGCCTCCTGGGCACGATGATGGACATCGTGCTGGAGAACGGGGGCGCCCAGTACGGCGCGCTGCTGCTGGACGCCGACGGAGAGCTTCGCCTGGAGGCCCGCGACGTGGCCGACACCCCCGGCGTGACGGTGCTGGAGTCGATGCCCCTGGCCGACGCCATCGAGCACCGGCTGGTGCCCGGCTCCATCGTCAACTTCTGCGCGCGCATGCGCGAGGCCGTGGTGCTGGACGACGCGTCGGAGGGCAGCCGCTTCGCCCAGGACCCCTACGTCGCCAGCAAGGGCACCCGCTCGGTGCTCTGCCAGGCCCTGGTCCACCAGGGCAAGCTGGTGGGCGTGCTGTACCTGGAGAACAGCCTCTCGTCGGGCGCCTTCACCGGCGACCGCCTGGAGGTCCTGGACCTGCTCTGCGGGCAGGCGGCGGTCGCGCTCGTCAACGCGCGGCTCTTCGACCAGCAGACCCGCCTGGCGGCCTCCTTCCAGCGCTTCGTGCCCCGCCAGTTCCTGCAGCACCTGGGCCGCAAGGGGATCCTGGACATCCGCCTGGGCGACTCGGTGCAGGAGGAGTTCACGGTCCTCTTCAGCGATCTGCGTGGCTTCACCACCCTGAGCGAGAACCTGAGCGCGGAGGACAACTTCGCCCTGCTCAACCGGTACCTGGCCCGCATGGAGCCGCTGATCGAGGCCCACGGCGGCTTCATCGACAAGTACATCGGCGACGCGATCATGGCCCTGTTCCCCGGCGACCCGGCGGACGCGGTGCGGGCGGCGGTGGCCATGCAGCAGGCCCTGCGCGACTTCAACGAGGAGCGCCGGCAGCAGGGCGACTCGGCGCTGAGCATGGGCATCGGCCTGCACACCGGGCGCCTGATGCTGGGCACGGTGGGCAGCGAGGCCCGGATGGAGACGACGGTCATCGGCGACACCGTGAACCTGGCGTCGCGGTTGGAGGGCCTGACCAAGCACTACGACGCGCGGATCCTGATCAGCGACGGCGTGCACGACCAGATGCTCGCCGCCGCCGGGATCAGCCTGCGCGCCGTGGGCCGGGTGCGCGTGAAGGGCAAGAACGAGTCGGTGTACGTGCACGAGGTGCTGGACGGCGAAGCCCCGGCGGTGCAGACCCGCAAGCGGCAGACGCTGCCCCTCTTCGACGGCGCCCGGGAGGCCTACTTTGCGGGGCACTGGGAGGCCGCCGCCGACGGGTTCAACCAGGTGCTGGACCAGGTGCCCGAGGACGGCAGCGCGCGCTACTACCTCACGCGCGCCATGTCCCAGATCAGCGGCGAAGGCACCCTGCTGAGCATGGACGGGGTCGAGGTCCTGGACGAGAAGTAGGGACCGGCGGAGCGGTCAGCGCGGCGCGATCGTCGCGGTCATGCCCTTGGCCACCATCGTCCCGAAGAACTGCTCGCCGTCCCAGTCCTCGCCGGCGCCGATCTGCAGGTCGAAGCCGCGCAGGGCCGTGGCCGCCGCGGTCTTGATGTAGGCGGTGGCCACCACCTCGCCCGAGCAGGAGCGCGGTCCGCGGCCGAAGGGCCAGAACTCCCCGCTGCCGTAGGGCCGCGCCTGGATCAGCTCGGTCGTCCAGCGTTCGGGGAGCCAGACGTTGGGGCGCTCCCAGTAGCGGGCGCTGCGCTGGGTGGCGTAGGGGGAGACGAAGACCTGGGTGTTCTCCTTGAGGGTCCACTCCCCCAGGGCCACCTGCTCCTCCTCGAGGCTGCGGCGCAGGAAGACCGGCACCGGCGGGTGCAGACGCAGGGCCTCGCGCAGGCAGCGATCCAGGGCCGGCAGGGCCTCCAGCTGCTCCAGGCTGTAGTCCTCGGGCAGGGCGTCGACCTCCGCCTGCACGGCGGCGCGGTCGTCGGGGTGGTTGCTCAGCTCGTAGAGCAGGGACTGCAGGGCCGAGCTGCTGCTGAACATCCCCGAGAAGTAGAGGTTGGACAGGCTGCGCGCGATCTCCTCGTCGCTCAGGTCGCTGTCCGAGCGCAGGACGAAGGCGAGCTTGTCGCTGCGGCCCTCCAGGGCGCCCTGCCGCGCGTCGGCCACCGCGGCCTCGAAGATGGCCCACCAGGCCTTGCGGGCCTTGAGGAAGCCCGGGTCGATGGACTTGTCGCCGGTGATCAGCACGCCGTTCATGCGCTGATCGCCCTCCTCCACCATGCGGTAGAGCGCGGCCCACGCGGCCTCGTCCAGGGTGCGGCCCAGGGCCATCGCGCTGAAGCAGTCGAAGCCGATCTTCCGGATCTCCGTCTTCGCCTCCTGCAGGTCCCCGCCGCTGCGCGCGGCCAGGCGGTCGTGGGTCACGCGGCGCATGGCCGGCACCTGGGCGGCGAGCCAACGGCGCATGCCCTCCAGGCGCAGGATCGAGCGGGCCGAGGACGCCGGCCAGGCGGGCTCGTTCTGAAGGAAGGACTCCACGTTGGTCAGCAGCGGCATCAGCGCGTCGACCGGGGGCGTCCTTGTAGAAGTTGGGGCGATCGGTGACGAAGACCTGCTCGGTCAGCGCGGGCGAGCTGGGAAAGACGACGACGTCGTTGAGGATCCAGAACCGCACGAAGTCGCCGTACTCCCGCTCGTAGCCGGCCAGGACTTCCCAGGCCTTCTCGCCGATGAAGTCGCCCGCGTTGCCCAGGGGCGCGGTGGGGGTGGGTCCCGGGGCGTCGCCAAGCAGCTCGAACTCGTCGCGGTTGAGCGCCTCAAAGAGGCTCTCCGACGCCTGGGTCACCTTGTCCAACAGCCACATCGCGCGCTCCTCACTTCGATCGGTTCGGGGGGGAGGCGGGAGCATACGACACGCGTCGGGGCATGGGCCCGGGGCGCATCGGAGGGGCGGAACCCAGCGCGCCCGGGGCAGCTACGCGTCGCCCTCGTGGGACCCATCGTCCCGGGGCGGACGGGCCTCCTCGGGGTCGCTGGCCTGCGGCCGGAAGGGGGCCGGCGCGGCGGGGGTGGAGACCGCGCCCCCGACCTTCGCCCCTCGCTTGCCCGCGGAGGAGGCCGGCTCCTCCAGCACGGCCACGTGGACCAGCGCGTCGCCCTGGAACACCACGGGGTTCATGCGCAGACCCACGACCACGCCGCCCTCCCGCGCCTTCACCCGCGCCAGCCGGTGCCCCATGACGTCCGAGATGGTGCCGAGGGCCTGCCCCTTGCGCACCCTCGCGCCCAGACGGGTCTCCACCCGGAACAACCCGCCCCGGAGGGCCCGGGTCCACAGGGTGCGGCGGGAGATCCGCGGGTGCGTGCGGTGGTCGATGGGGGAGGCGTTGATCATGTCCAGCGCCCCGAGGACCCGCAGGACCCCGGCCACGCCCACGTCCACCGCGTGAGGATCGAAGAGGTGCGGGCCGCCGGCCTCGTACAGCAGCACCTTCTTGCCGCGCGCCGCCGCCTCCCCGCGCAGGGAGCCGCTGCGCTCGCGGGCGTGAATGGAGATCGGCGCGCCGAAGATGTCGGCGAGCTCCCGCGTGCGTGGATCGTCCAGATCGCCGCGCACCTGCGGCAGGTTGTGGCGGTGATCGCTGCCGGAGTGCACGTCGATGCCCACCTGGCAAGGGGCCACGATCTCCGTCATCACCATGTGCGCGAGCCGGCCGGCCAGCGAGCCGCGCTCCGATCCCGGGAAGCTGCGGTTGAGGTCCCGGCGGTCGGGCAGGAAGCGCGAGCCCTCGGTCACGCCGAAGACGTTGACCATCGGCACCGCCACCAGCGTGCCGTGAAGGTCCCGAGCGCGCACCTGCGCCAGCACCCGGCGCGCGACCTCCACCCCGGTGAGCTCGTCGCCGTGCACCGCCCCGGTGATGAAGACCGCCGGTCCGGGCCGGGCGCCGTGCACCACCACGCAGGGGAGCGCGGCCATGGCGCCGTGGGGCAGCCGCGCGATGGGCAGCTCGAGGGCGCGGCGGGTGCCAGCCGGCACGTCCACCCCGCCGATGCGGAAGGCTTCGCGGCTCACGACGTCACCGACCGCGCACGCGGTCGTCCAGCCCGCGCACGTCCGCCGGGTCCAGGGACAACCGCTGCCGCAGGTCCTCGTTGTGCAGCCGCGTGGCGTCCTGGATGCCGCTGTCGAAGGCCGAGGGGAAGTCCCAACGCAGCCTCCGGGCGTCCCCGGCCAGGCCGAAGCTGCCCCCGAAGGAGACCAGGGCGCAGAACCCGCCAGCCACCGCCAGGCTCGCCGCGCCCGCCCGCTGGTAGCGGTCCCGACCAGCGAAGTACGCCAGCGTGCCGCCCACCGACGCCGCGATGCCCCCCGCCGCCACACCGATGAGCACCCCCGAGGCGATGCGGTTCGACGTGATGCGTCGACGCAAGCGGCTCGCGTCCTCGGGCCGCCCGACCAGGGACAGGTAGGCCGGCACCGTCAGCCGCTGGCCGCCCTGGTACGCCGACCAGGTCTGGTACTCCCGCACCGGCTCGTAGACGACGGTGCTGGTGGCGACCCCCAAGAAGGGGGTGTAGGGCCAGCCGTAGTAGCGGGTCACGCGGGTGGCGCCGCCACCCTCCTGGTGTGTCTCGGAGCGCACCTCCAGGCGCCGGGCGCTGTACTGCAGCAACGCGGGGAGCTTGTC
>CALCXL010000035.1 GCA_937907595.1 uncultured Pseudomonadota bacterium | reverse complement strand
GTCGAGGAGTCGTCGTCGTCCACGGTGTCGTCGTCGTCGACCGCGGAGTCGTCGTCGTCGCTGGCGGAGTCGTCGTCGTCGCTGGAGGAGTCGTCGTCGTCGTCCACGGTGTCGTCGTCGTCGGGCGAGGAGTCGTCGTCGTCCGGGGCGGTGTCGTCGTCGTCCACCGTGTCGTCGTCGTCCACCGTGTCGTCGTCGTCCGCAGAGGAGTCATCGTCGTCGGTGTCTGGGCAACCCATGAGGGTCAGCGAACCAGCCAGAACAAGCAGCATCCAGAGTCGAAAAAGCACGGCGTCTCCCCGGTCGCAGACGGTTCCCCAACCCCCTGCTTTTTATGTGAAATCAAAACCCGGAGGCTGCGTTGTGAGCGCCCTGAGCGGGATTACTATCCCCGCGCTTCGGAGGGGGGTCAATGCGCCCCCCGGAGTGTGACCGCCGCAGCGCGAGGGACGTGACGCGGCAAAGGGAGTGAAGAGACCATGATCCGCCGAACCTTGACCGCAGCTGCGGTCCTCAGCCTGGCCGCCTGCCAGCCCACCGCGTCCGACGAGCAGGCCACGCTGCCGTCGCACAACATGCAGCAGCTCGCTGCCACCATCGGCGTGCCCGCCGATCACGCCACCATCGCCGACGCCCTGGCCGCCTCGCAGCCCGGCGACGTCGTGCACGTCGACGCCGGCACCTTCTACGAGGACGTCACCGTCCCCGGCGGGGTCATCCTGCAGGGCTCGGGCATCTTCGACACCATCATCGACGGCAGCATCACCGTGGTCGGCGGCGAAGCCGGCGTCGTCTCCCTGGGCCTGCTCGGGCCCGGCGCCGCGGCGTCGGTGACCTGCGGCGTGACCGTGCCCGCCAACAACAGCATCCAGCTGGTCTCCGTCTACGTCTCGCGCTTCTACGCGGGCGTCTGCCTGGACGGCGGGGCCGCCAGCGTGCTGCCGGTGCCGGTCGTGGACCGCGCCTCCCTGAGCAACAACGGCTACGGCGTCCTGGTGCAGAGCGGCGACGCCAGCATCACCAACTCCTACGTCTCCTACTCGCTCCGCTCGGGCATCTACGGCTTCGACGACGCCAACGTGAACGCCACCAACAACACCTTCCTGGGCAACTCGTTCGGGGGCGACACCAACGACCGCGACGCCGCGATCAGCCTGGGCGCCAACGGGACGTCGGTGGTGCGCAACAACAACGTGGTCAGCAACCACTTCGGCATGCAGTGCGATGGCTGCGTGGCCGACTGGGACCACAACAACGTCTGGGGCAACACCACCAACTACGCGGGCGACGCCTCCAACGGCGGCTCGGACCTGAGCGTGGACCCGCTGTTCCGCAACGTCAGCAGCGGCAACTTCCGCCTGGCGGAGGTCTCCCCCCTCATCGACGCCGGCACGGACACCGGCGCGCCGGGCCACGACTGGGACGGCCTGCCGCGCCCCTCGGGGGTCCGCACGGACATCGGCGCGGACGAGTGGTCGCTCAGCGAGTACACCATCGTCATCAACGAGGTCATGGCCAACCCCGCCGACGAGAGCACGGGCGAGTACGTCGAGCTCCTCAACGTGGGGCAGCTGGAGCAGGACCTGGCCGGGATCATCCTGAGCGACGGCGATGCCGAGGACGTGATCGAGGGCTACCTGGGCGGCACCACGATCGTGCCCGCGGGCGGCATCGCCATCATCCTGGACCCGGGCTACGCCGGTCAGTACAGCCTGCCGGTGGACGCCGTGCTGCTGACCACGGGCAACGCGACGCTGGGCAACGGCCTGTCGACCAACGACCCCATCCAGGTGCGTGAGCCCAACGGCTACGTGGCCATCGACGAGTGGCTCATCCCCTACAACCCGGGCGACAGCAACAGCGTGGAGCGCGTGGACGCGACCATCGGCAACGTGGCCAGCAACTGGGTCAACTCCCCCTGCGCGGGCAACCACAGCGCCGGCGCGCCCAACTGCGCCGCGGGCAACGTGACCCCGAACGACACCAGCGCGCTGGTGATCACCGAGGTCATGTCCAACCCCCTGGACGAGCAGAGCGGCGAGTACGTGGAGATCTGGAACTCCGGCACGACCGCCGTGGACCTGAGCGGCCTGTGGGTGCGCGACGTCTCCGCCACCAACTCCACCAGCGACGACGACCTCATCCCCTTCGCCGGCAGCGACACGGTGCTGCCGCCGGGCGGCATCGCGCTCATCGTCGACCCCGGCAACGAGAACCAGTACCGCGAGCCGATCACCACGATCCTCATGACCACCACGGACGCGACCATCGGCAACGGGCTCTCCGCGTCGGGCGACTCGGTGCAGCTGTGGGACGGCGAGCCGGACAACGGCGGCACGCTCATCGACAGCTACTCCTGGCCCACCGACGCCGGCGACGGCAACAGCGTGGAGAAGGCGGACTACGCCGGCGGCGACGCCGAGCTGAACTGGGTCGCCAGCACCTGCCCCTCGGGCCACTCGGCCGGGCGCCTGAACTGCCAGGCCGGCGGCGTCGGCAGCTCCCTGGTCATCAACGAGGTCATGAACAACCCGCTGAACGAGCAGAGCGGTGAGTTCATCGAGTTGTACAACTTCGGCAGCACGGACATCGACCTGGCCACGCTGAGCATCACTGACGGCGACCAGACCGACGCGCTGGTGGCCTACGCGGCGGGCAGCACCATCGTGGCGTCGGGCAGCTTCGCCCTCATCATCGACTCCGGATACAACGGCGACTTCGAGATCCCCGCGGGCCTGACCGTGGTGACCACCGCCGACGCGCACATCGGCAACGGCCTGGCCGTCACCGACCCCATCACGCTCATCGACACCGACGGCGCCTCCCCCGTGGACACCTGGCAGATGCCCTTCAACCCCGGCAACGGCAACAGCGTCGAGAAGGTCAACCACCTGGTCAACGACTACGGCTCCAACTGGGCGGCGTCGGACTGCGCGGCGGGCGCGTCACCGGGCCTGGCCAACTGCGTGTCCTACACGCCCATCCCGGCCGGCACCACCGACCTGTGGATCTCCGAGGTCATGTCCAACCCCCTGGTGGAGTCCACGGGCGAGTTCGTGGAGGTCTACAACCACGGCACGACCATCATCGACCTGTGGGGGCTCATCCTCTACGACGGCGACGCCTGGGACTTCGTGCGGGAGTTCAACAACGGCAGCACGCTGCTGTACCCCGGCGAGTACGCGGTCATCGTGGACCTGGACTACGCCGGTCAGTACACCATCCCGTCGGGCACGACCGTGCTGACGGTGGACGACGGCGCCATCGGCTCCGGGCTGGCCACCAACGACCCGGTCTACCTGTACGAGTTCGACGGCTACTCGCTCATCGACTCGTACACGTTCCCCTTCAACGCGGGGAACGGGAGCAGCGTGGAGCGCGCGGTGCTGGCCGACGGCGACGTCGACGGCAACTGGGTCACCTCCTCCTGCGGCCACAGCCTGGGCCTGCCCAACTGCGGGGAGTGAACAGGTGCCGGCCCTGAGCCGGTGACAGAACGCGGCGGCCGTCGCTCCTCTCGGGGGGCGGCGGCCGTCTGCTTTTGGGGGGGTCGGGCGGCGGCGCTACTCGGCGGCGGGCAGGGCCTTGCGGACGGCGAAGTGCACCGGGCAGAAGCCCGTGAAGGCGCTGGACAGCATGATCGCACCGGTCAGCGCGGCCAGCCAGAAGAAGCGCGGATCGACGTAGGTGGACAGCAGGGCGGTGGCGATCAGGAGCCCGCCGATGATCCCATCGTGGATCTTGACGCGGCGGGACATGAGGGGCGTGGGGGTTTCCATGGGCGGAGTATCCGCGCCGCCGGCCAGCGAGCGCAAGGAGGGGGGACGACGGGGGGGCCGATCGCGGCGGTGGGTCCACCGTCGAGCCGATCAGCGCCCTTCGAAGTACGCGGCCACGGTGGGGTGGCTGTCGACGGCGGCGTAGAAGGTCGCGATGGCCGGCGTGCCCTCGAAGACCGAGGCGGGGAGGTGGTCGTACACCCCCCGGAAGAAGGCGCGCAGGATCGTGTAGAGCTTGAGGTCGGCCACGTTCAGCGCATCGCCCTCCAGGAAGGGGCCCTTGAGCTCGCCGGCGACGGTGGCGGCCCACTGCCTCAGCCAGCCGGCGGCGAACTCCTCGCGGGCGGTCTTCTTCTCCTCGTCGGACAGGCCCTGACCGGGCAGCTTGGCGCGCAGGTCCTCCACGGACTCCATGAGGGCGTCGTGCCGGGCGGCGCTGCGCGGATCCTTGGGGTGCAGGCCGTGGCCCTGGCCCACGAAGCGCAGGATGGCGTTGGACTGCGCCAGCGTGAAGCCATCGTGCTCCAGCACGGGCAGGGCGCCGTAGGGCATCGTCGGCTTGAGCTCCTGCCACTGGGGGCGGTTGATGCGGCGGTCCTCGAAAGGCACGCCGGCCAGGGTCAAGGCCAGGCGGCACTCCAGGCCGCGGGAGGCGTCGAAGTCGAAGTAGGTCAGGGTCGTGGACATGGGGCTCGCGGGGGTCTTGGAGTTGAGGCGGCGGAGGGCGCCGGGGGTGAGGTCGGAGCGGGAGTGTAGGCGGGGATTCCGGAGGGTGAGGGGGGGCCTGCTCGATCGGGCAGGCCGCCCATCCTGCAAGCGAGCGCTCCGGCGAATCCCCCTCCGGGGCGCGCATGGGTCACACTCCCCCATCCTCGACGCCGACCCCTTCCTCCTCGCGTTCCATCGGGCCCATCCAGGCTGCACCTCCCAGGCGTTCGGCCGCGGCCGCGTCGACGGGGGGGGATCGTCCTACGACCTGCTGGCCGACTGCGTCTCCGGCGAGCTGAACACGTCGACGCCGCTGCTGGACCTTGGCTGCGGCGACGGGCACCTGCTGGAGCTGCTCGTGGGCCGCGGGATCGCCCCGGAGCGCCTGGTGGGGCTGGACATGTCGGCCGAGGAATTGGATCTGGCCGGTGGGCGCCCGGCGCTGCGGGGCAGTCGACTCCTCCAAGGCCGAGCCGCCGCGCTGCCCCTGCCCGACGGCAGCGTGGGCGCGGTGCTGTCCCACCTGGCGTTCATGCTGATGAGCGACGCCGAGCAGGTGGTGCGCGAGGTGCGGCGCGTGCTGGCCTCGGGGGCGGTGTTCGCCACCGTGGTGGGCGGCGGGCCGAAGTTGGGCGACAGCTTCGAGGTGTTCCTGGACCTGCTCGGGCCGGTCCTGAAGGGCTTCGCGACGCCCATGCCGCAGCTGGGCGATCCGCGCTGCCGGAGCGACCGCGGACTGGGCGAGCTCCTGGGCAGGGCGGCGGGCTTCGACGGGCCGCCGCGGCTCAGCAACCACACCGTGCACCTGGACGGCACGCTGGAGCAGGTCTGGAGCTCTCTGAGCACCTTCTACAACCTGTACGGGCTGCCGGCCCAGACCCTGAGGGAGCTCCGCGCGGCCTTTGAGGGGCCCGCGAGGGCGCTGGCGCCGGGCTCCGCGACGATCCCCTGCTCCATGTTCGTGCGGCTGGCGGTGGCGACGCGGGGGTGATGAGGGGGTGAGGGGCCGCACGGACGAAGGGCGGGTGAGGCGACCCCGCCGAGCGTGCCGGCGAACCCAGCCCCTCGCCCGCCCCTTGCGCCGCGCCCTCCCTCCCCTCACACTCCGGCCGAAACGGAGGCCCCATGCCCGGCACCGGCGAGTTCATCGACTTCATGCGCGCCTGCGACGTCCTGACGTTCGGCGACTTCACGACCAAGAGCGGGCGCAAGACGCCGTACTTCGTCAACACCGGCAAGTACCGCACGGGCAGCCAGATCGCCCGTTTGGGCGCCTTCTACGCCGACGCCATCGTGGCCCGGGGGGTGGGGTTCGACCTGCTGTTCGGGCCCGCCTACAAGGGCATCCCCCTGGTGGTGACGACGGCCATCGCCCTGAGCGAGCGCCACGGCCTCGACCTGCCCTTCTGCTTCGACCGCAAGGAGGCCAAGGACCACGGCGAGGGTGGCTCGCTGGTGGGCCACAAGCCCCAGGACGGCGACCGCGTGCTGATCATCGAGGACGTCACCACCGCCGGCACCAGCGTGCGGGAGACCGTGCCCAAGCTGCGCGCAGCAGCCGACGTGTCCATCGCCGGGCTGATCGTGAGCGTCGACCGCATGGAGCGCGGGGCGACCGAGCGCGGCGCCCTGGCCGAGCTTCGCGACGAGTACGGCCTGGACGCCTTCGCCATCGCCACCCTGGACGACATCGTGGCCCACGTGGGCCCGAAGCTCACCGACGGCGACCGCGCCCGCATCGCCGCCTACCGCGCCCAGTACGGGGCGATCGCGGGCTGATCGGGGGGGGGCTACGGCTCCTCGGGATCCAGCAGGTCGATCGCCTCGCGGAGCGTCAGGATCGGGACGCCTTCCCACTCATTGCCCAGCACCAAGAGATCCCGATCGCCCGACACCAGGGCGTCTGCCCGACCCGCGCGGGCCACGTGCAGGAACTTGTCGTCGTGGGGATCCCGGCTGACGGCCGGGCCCTGGGCGTCGGGGACCACCTCACAGAACGGAAGGATCTCCTGCTCCAGGAGGAGCGGGATCATCTCCTCCGACAGCCGGAACTTGGGGTAGGCGAGCACACGGGCCAACTCCAGAAGGAGGGCCCGGTCCACCAGCAGCCGGACCTCCCCCCCGCGCCAGGCCCGGTGCAGGCGGCTGGCCGCCCCGCGGAAGAGCAGCGCCGACACGATCACGTTGGTGTCGAGGACCCAGCGCATCACTCGCTGCGGCGCGCCCAGGTGACGGCGTCGCGCACATCGCCCTCATCGAGCCCCGCCTCCTCCAGGCGGTCGCGCACCTGATCCAGGTCGACCGCGGGGGTGATGCGGACGGGCCGCAGCACGATCCTGCCGTCCTCGACCGTCGCCTCGAAGTAGTCGGTGGCCGGGATCTGCCGCAGCAGGTCCGCCGGAATGGTCAGCTGGTTCTTCGATGTCAGCTTCGCGAGCATGACGGGTCTCCTTACTTCCTTACTTCAGGAAAAGCGTAGGACCGGCCCGCGAACCCAGCAAGGGAGAAGCGAAGCCTCACTCCGTCGCAAACGTCCGGATCCGCTGGATCTCCCGGGTGTCCACGATCTTCAACGTCTCGCTCGTCGACTCGAAGATCAGGTGGGCGTCGCCCCGGTGCAGGGCCCGCATCAGCCGATCCACCTTCACCTCCAGGTCCAGCTCCACGGCGGCGTAGTCGGTGCCATCGCGGGTGCAGAAGTCCTCCACCACCGCGCGCAGCGTGGGGGCGGGGAGCTGATCCACGGGGACCTCGACGGGGTGTTCGGCGGACATGGGACTCCGGATGCGATGGGACGGCGGGGAGCACGTCCCCCGCCGCCATGATGCCTGCCCCCAGCGAGAAACCCGCGGCGCGCGGCCGCGACGGAGGGATCCCCCCACCATGACCGCCGCCTCCCGTCGGATCCGCCGATGCTTCGGTACCCTGCGTGACCATGCACGCGTACCTCCTCGGCACCTCCTCCACCCGCTTCCACCGCCACCCCGACCGCGACTTCCGCTCATTGGCCGACGAGGTCGTGCGGGCCGCCCTGGCCGACGCGGGGCTGGAGGACGGCGCCCAGCTGGGCTCCGTGTGGTTCGGCAACTGCGCCATGGGGACCTGGGGGCAGCAGAACATCCGCGGGCAGGTCGCCCTGGCGCCCCTGCTGCGGGACGGCACCCTGCCCGAGCGTCTGCCGATCGTGAACGTGGAGGGCGGCTGCGCGACGGGGTCGATGGCCTTCCACGCGGCCTGCCGGGACGTGCGCGCCGGCGACGTCGACGTGTCCCTGGCCCTGGGCGTGGAGAAGGTCTTCGTGCCCGACGACCCCGTGGCCACCTTCGCGCTCTTCCAGGGCGGCGTGGACCAGCGGCACCCCGAAGAGTGGCAGGCCTTCTTCGCCGAGCAGGGGGAGCGCACCGGCCTCCGCTTTGAGCCGCACCCCCACCGCATCCTCTTCCTGGACGTACACGCCCTGCAGGCCCGCGCCCACATGCAGCGCCACGGCACCACGGTGGAGCAGCTGGCCGCCGTCGCCGCCAAGAACCACGACCACGGCGTGCTCAACCCCCTGGCCCAGTACCGCAAGGCGATGAGCATCGAGCAGGTCCTGGCCGACAAGCCCGTCATCGACCCCTTCACCCGGGCCATGTGCTCGCCCCTGAGCGACGGCGCCGCGGCGGTCATCGTCTGCAGCGAGGCCTGGCTCCGCCGTCAGCCCGTCGCCGTGCAGGAGCGCGCGGTGCGGGTGCGGGGCAGCGCGCTGGTGGGCGGGGCCATGCGCGATCTGGAGGCGCCGGCGGTGGTCTTTCACGCCGCAGAGGAGGCCTACCGACGGGCCGGGATCCGCGGGCAGGACGTCGACGTGGCCGAGGTGCACGACAGCACCGCCTACTGCGAGCTGGTGGCCACCGAGGCCCTTGGCTTCTGCGACCCCGGGCAGGGCGGCCCCCTGGCCCTGAGCGGGGAGACGCGCATCGGCGGGCGCATCCCCGTCAACCCCAGCGGCGGCCTGGAGAGCAAGGGCCACCCCCTGGCCGCGACCGGGCTGGGCATGCTGCACGAGCTCACCCAGCAGCTCCGCGGAGAGGCGGGCGACAAGCAGGTGCCCGGCGCGCCCCGCATCGCCGTGCAGCAGAACGCTGGCGGCCTGGTGGGCTACGACGAGGCGACCTGCTCGGTGGTGGTGCTGGAGCGCTGATCGACCAACTGGGGCCCCGCGCACCCGATCTCGCTCCATCCCGCGCGCCAGATCGCGGCCGGTGATCGGCTATCCTGCGAAGCCATGTCGAAGGACTCCAAGCGCGTGCCCATCTCCACCATCAGCAGCGACCTGGGTCCGGTCGACCCGACCGACATCGTGCGCGCCCTGGACGAGATCATCCGCCGGGCGGTCGTGGCCCGCGCCTCGGACATCCACATCGAGACCAAGGCCGACCGGGTGCGCGTGCGCTACCGGGTGGACGGCGTCATGTCCGAGCAGCCCTACATGCCCCTGGCCGCCGCGGCGCCCCTGGTCTCCCGCATCAAGGTCCTGGCCCGCATGGACATCGCCGAGCGGCGGCAGCCCCAGGACGGCACCTTCAAGTCGGAGTTGGGCCGGGGTCGCACCGTCAGCCTGCGCGCCTCCACCTTTCCCTCCTACGACGGCGAGAAGGCCGTCATGCGGCTGCTGCAGTCCAACGCGATCATGGGCCTGGAGACCCTGGGCCTGGGGCAGGGGCAGGTGCAGACCGTGCGCAAGCTCACCCGCACCACCGGCGGCCTGGTGCTGGTCACCGGCCCCACCGGCGCCGGCAAGACCTCGACGCTGTACTCGATGCTGGCCGAGCTGGACACGTCGCGGCTGAACATCGTCACCCTCGAAGATCCCATCGAGATGCAGCTGCCCGACATCACCCAGGGGCAGGTCAACCCCCGCGCGGGCTTCACCTTCGCCACCGGCCTGCGCGCCATCCTGCGGCAGGACCCCGACGTCATCCTGGTGGGGGAGATGCGCGACGCGGAGACCGCCCAGATCGCCATCCAGGCCAGCCTGACCGGGCACCTGGTGCTCTCCACCATGCACACCAACTCCACGATCGCGACCATCACGCGGCTCATGGACATCGGCGTGGAGCCCTACATCGTGGCCAACGCCCTGGTCGGCGTGCTGGCGCAGCGGCTGGTCCGCATGGTCTGCCCGCGCTGCTCCCAGTCCTACACCCTGGACCAGGACGTCACCGCGGATGTGGGCTTCCCCCTGCCCGAAGGCGCCAGCCTCCAGCGCGCCGTGGGCTGCGAGCACTGCATGTACACCGGCTTCAAGGGCCGCCGCGGCGTGTTCGAGGTCGTTGAGGTCACCGACCCAGTGCAGGGCCTCATCAAGAAGAAGGCGCAGGCCAAGGACTACAAGGCGCTGCTGCGGGAGATGGGCGTGCCCACCCTGCGCCGCGTCGCCATGCGCCAGGCCCTCAAGGGCCGCACCACCGCCTCCGAAGTCCTCCGCGTTACCTGACCCTCCCTCCCCCGGGCGCCCCATGATCCACCACAGCCTCCGAGCAGGCTCCGACTTCGCGTCCCCGGGCGCCCTGCCCCAGTACGCCCCCGACCTGGGCCTGGAGCCCGTGCACCTGGACCTGTCCGTGCGGCTGGACCCGGCGAGCGCCAGCCTGGAGGGCGAGGCCACCTTCACCGTGGTGGTGCGGGACCCCGGGGCGTCGCTGCGCCTGGACGCCATCGACCTGGAGCAGGTGGACCTGAGCGAGCCCGACGGCGGCACCCTGGACTGGCACTACGACGGCGAGGCCATCGACGTCGCCTGGGCCGATCCGGGCGAGGCCGGGGACCGCCGACGCGTCACGGTGCGCTGGCGGGTCCAGGATCCGCTGACCGGCTTCCTCTTCGATCCGGAGGGCCGCTGGGCGGTCACCGATCACGAGACCGAGCGCGCCCGCTACTGGCTGCCCTGCGTCGACCACCCCAACGTCCGCACCACCCTGGACGTCTCCATCCGCGCCCCGCAGGCCATGACCGCCCTGGCCAACGGCGCCCAGGTCAGCCACGAGGAGCACGGCGACGGCACGGCCACCACCCGCTGGACCCTCGACTTCCCCTGCCCGTCCTACCTGCTGTGCCTGGCGGTGGGCGAGTTCGCGCGGGCCGACGGGGGCGACGTCGACGGTGTGCAGTGCGCGTTCTTCGCCCCGGCGCCCTTCACGTCGGAGGACCTGAGCCGGAGCTTCGGGCCCACGGCGGACATGCTCCGCTGGATGACGGACAAGCTCGACAGCGCCTTCCCCTTCCCCAAGTACTTCCAGTTCGCCGCGCCCGGCGTGGGCGGGGCGATGGAGAACATCTCCCTGGTCTCCTGGGACGACCGCTGGGTGCTCGACGAGCGGCTGCACGCAGAGAACGGCTGGCTGGTCGACCTGATCAACCTGCACGAGATGGCCCACAGCTGGTTCGGCGACGCCATCGTCTGCCGCGACTACGCCCACGTCTGGCTCAAGGAGAGCTGGGCCACCTACATGGAGACGGTCTGGCTGGAGGACGTGCACGGCGCCGACGCGTTCCAGTGGTGGATGCGGCTGAAGTCGCGCTCCTACCGGGGCGAGGCCGACGGCCGCTACGTGCGCCCCATCCAGACCCGGGAGTTCGACAGCTCCTGGGACATGTACGACATGCACCTCTACCCCGGCGGCGCCTGCCGGCTGCACATGCTGCGCAAGGAGCTGGGCGACGACGCCTTCTGGACCGGGGTCCGCGCCTACGTCGCCACCTACAGCGGCCAGGTCGTGGAGACGGCCGACTTCCGACGCACCCTGGAGGAGGTCAGCGGCCGCAGCCTGGCCGCCTTCTTCGACCGCTGGTTCCGCAGCAAGGGCTACCCCAAGCTCAAGGCCAGCTTCTCCTTCGATCGGCGCGCCGGCGAGGCCGTCTTGAAGGTCGAGCAGACGCAGGAGGACGCCAAGCGCGGCGTCGGGCTGTTCGACATGGACCTGCCCGTGGCGATGCGCATCGACGGCGAGTGGACGACCCACCCCCTGCGGCTGGAGGGCGAGCGCAGCCAGCTGGTGGTCAAGACCCGCAAGCGCCCCGACGCCGTGGTCATCGACCCCGACGCCGACGCCCTGTTCGCCCTGGAGTGGACCCCCGGCACGGAGCTCCTGAACGAGGCCCTGCGCCACGCCCCCACCGCCGCGGGGCGCATGCAGGCGGCCGAAGCCCTGGGCGCAACCGGCCGGCGCAAGGCGGTGGATGCCCTGGCCGAGGCCTACGCCGACGAGCCCTTCTTTGGCGTGCGCCAGGAGATCGCCCGCGCCCTGGGCCGAGCCGGAACCCTGCGCGCCGCGGAGGCCCTGGCCGCCCTGCTGCCCACGGAGACGGAGCCCCGCAACATGGCCGCCCTGGTGGACGCCTGCGGGTCCTACCGCCTCCCCGTCGTCGCCGACGCGCTGCGGGCCTGGCTGTCCGAGCCCCGCCCCTACCTGGCCACCGGCGCCGCCCTGCGATCCCTGGCCCGGCAGCGTGACGAGGCCGACGTCCCCCGATTCGAGGCCGAGGCGCAGGACGGCGGCTGGTGGGGTCTGGTGCGGCAGGGAGCCCTGGGGGCCCTGGCGCAGAACCGGAGCGAGCGGGCCCTGGACGAGCTGCTGGGGCACCTGGACCCGGCCACGGCCCCCGCGCAGGTCCGCGCGACGGCGGCGATGGCGATCGGCGCCTGCGCGCGCTGGCTGCACCCCGGCGCCCAGGCCCGGGCCCTGGAGGCCCTGCGCGACCTGGCTCACGACCCCGCCTACCGGGTCCGGAGAGCGGCGGTGCAGGGGCTCAAGGAGCTGGGCACCGCGGAGGCTCCGGCGACCATGGAGGGCCTGTCGGCGGGGCTGCCCGACCAGGACCGCCCCTCGGTGCGGCGGGCGGCGAACGACCTGCGGCGGGGGCTGCGCGAGGGCGGGCGGGCGTCCGAGCTGACCCGTCAGGTGGAGCGGCTGCGCGAGCAGAACCAGAAGGTGGAGAAGCGGCTGGAGGAGCTGGAGGCTCGGCCCGGCAAGCGGCGGCGCTGAGGACGCGGACCCGGTCGGGGCCGGTCGACATCGCCCCGCTCAGGGCTCCCCGAGCATCCGCCGCACCCGCTTGAGCAGGTGGGGCAGGCGGAAGGGCTTGCCCAGGAACTCGATCCCCTCCTCCAGCACGCCGCTGGGGGCCAGGATCTCCTCGCTGTAGCCGGACATGAACAGCGTCTTGATGCCGTCGCAGCGGGCGCGGATCTCCCGATCCAGCTCCACCCCGGACATCTCCGGCATCCGCACGTCGGTCAGCAGCAGGTCCGGCAGGAGGCCGTCGTCCACCATGCGCAAGGCCTCGTGCGGGCTGCCGGCCACCACCACGTCGTAGCCCGCGGACCGCAGCCCCTGGGCCACGACGTCGCGCACCGGGGCCTCGTCGTCGACCACCAGCACCAGCCCCACCCCCGGCGACAGCGTCTCCAGGCTGAACGTGGAGGTCGCGGCCAGGACGTTGTCCAGCATCTCGTGCGCGGGGAACAGGGCCTCCACCCGCGTCCCGCGTCCGGGCTCTGAGCGCAGGGTCAGGTGGCCGGAGCTGCGCTCGATGATGTCGTGCACCGTGGGCAGGCCCAGGCCCAGGCCCTGGCCCACCGGCTTGGTGGTGAAGAAGGGCTCGAAGATGCGGGCCAGCAGCTCGGGGGACATGCCCGACCCGTCGTCCTGCACCGCGAGCTCGACGTAGGCGCCGGGCACGAAGACCTCCTCGGGCCGCACATCGGCCTCCCGCAGCTCCCGCACCCGGGTCGTCACCTTGATCGTGCCGCGCTCGGTGATCGCGTCCCGGGCGTTGACCACCAGGTTCATCAGCACCTGCTCCAGCTGGATGGGGTCCAGGAGCACCGGCAGGGGCCCGGGGAGCAGCAGGAACTGCAGGGTCACGTCCTCGCCGCAGAGGCTCTGCAGCACCCGCTCGAAGCGCTGCACACGCTCGTTGAGATCGACGATCCGCGGGTCCACCACCTGCTTGCGGCTGAACGCCAGGAGCTGCCGCGCCACCCCGGCCGCCCGGTCCACGGCCACGGCGATGGCCTCCAGCGAGTCGGAGCCCGGATGGTCCTCGCCCAGGTCCTCGCGCAGGAGGTCGACGTTGCCGAGCATGGCCGTCAGCAGGTTGTTGAAGTCGTGGGACACGCCGCCGGCCAGGCGACCGACCACGCCCATCTTCTGGGCCTGGTTGAGCTGGGCCTCCAGCTCCCGCTGCTCGGTGATGTCCCGCAGGCTGGCCAGCCAGGCCACGCCGCCACCCCAGCGCGTCTCCGCGACCCGGACCTCCGCCACCGTGTCCACCGACGCCGTGGGCACCAGGGTGTGGGGGCTGATGGTGGAGCGCTCGCCGTCGAGGCGGGGCAGATCCAGGTACTTGCCGTCCAGGCCGCCCCAGTCGACGCCGAAGAGCTCCTCCGCCGCGCGGTTGGTGAAGCGCACCGTGCCGCGCTCGTCCAGCACGACCAGGCCGTCGGCGTTGGCGGCGATGCCCCGGAAGGCGGCCTCGCTCTCGGCCAGGCGCTGCTTGAGGCCGATCTGCACCAGGGCCACGCCCACCTGGCGCGCCAGCTCCATGCCCAGGAGCACGTCCCGCTGCGCGTAGGCGTTCGGGCGATCGGCGCCGAAGTGCAGGGCGCCCAAGGTGCCGGCGTCGCTGGTGAGGGGCAGGCGGAGGTAGGAGCGCAGCCCCGCGTCGGCCTGGGCCTGCAGGCTGGGGCTCAGGTCGTCCGTCTGGGCGACGTCGGGCAGCAGGCGCACCCGGCCCTCGCGGAGCTCGTCGAAGTCGCCGTAGGCCTCCACGGTCATCTGCGCGGTCCGCAGGCTCCCGTCGGCGGCCAGGCTGTGCTCGTGCACGCCGCCGCCGTCGTCGAAGAGCGCCAGGGCGACGTGCTCGCCGGGCATGAGGGAGTGCACCCGGCTCAGGACGATGTCCGCCAGCTGCAGGGGGCTGGTGGTCGTGAGCACGCGGCGGGCGATGTCGTACAGCACCTTGCGGTCGGTGATGTCCCGGGCCGAGCCGTGGATGCAGCCGGCCTCCCGGTCCCCCGACAAGCGCAGGGCCAGCCAGTGCTCCCGGCCGTCGGCGCCCACCAGCCGGACCTCCAGGGAGGCCTGCCGCCCACCGAAGCGGAGGTTGCTCAGGTGGGCTTCCAGCTCCTCGTGGTCGCCGCGGTGCACCAGGGAGCGCAGCGGCATCCCCACCATCGCGGCGCGCTCCAGCCCCAGCTCGCTGTGCCAGACGCCGTTGACGTCGGCGATCGTGCCGTCCAGATCCAGGATGCACAGGAGGTCCGAGCTGAGCTCGAAAAGCCGGTCCCGGCGCGACTCGTTGGTGTCCCCCACCCGAGGATCGTTGTGGGGATCGACAGACAGGTCAAGGTGCGTTGCGTCGCGCACGTTCACGTCAGCAACAGCACGCCGACGGTGATGGGCACCACGCCGGCCAGGTTGAGCCACAGTCCGGCGCGGGCCATCTCCGCCGCGTCGACCGCTCCGGAGCCCACCACGATGGCGTTGGGCGCCGTGGCGACCGGCAGCATGAAGGCGCAGGACGCCGCCAGGGTCGCCGGCAGCATCAGGAGCAGCGGGTCGGTGCCGGTGGAGTGCGCCACGGCCGCCAGCACCGGCAGGATCAGGGCCGTGGTCGCGGTGTTGCTGGTGATCTCCGTCAGGAAGGTCACCGCCAGGCAGAGCCCGGCCACCATCAGGGGGGCGGGCAGGGCGACGAGGAACTCGAGCTGCGCGCCCAGCCAGGGGGTCACCCCGCTCGCCTTGAAGCCGGCGGACAGGGCGATGCCGCCGCCGAAGAGCAGCAGCAGGCCCCAGGGCACGCCCCGGGCGTCCTCCCACTCCAGCAGGCGCGGCGGCTTCGACGGCCCCGCGAAGGAGGGGCAGACGAAGAAGAGGATGACGGCGGCGGCGGCGATGGTGCTGTCGTGCACCGCGGGGGGAAAGCCCAGCCGGGTGCGGAAGACCCAGAGCAGCGCCGTGACGGTGAAGCCGATCGCCACCAGCCGCTCGGGGCGGCTCAGGCGGCCCAGGGAGGCCAGCCGCTGGCGCAGGATCGACGTCTCTCCCAGTCGGAAGCTGGCCGGCAGGGGCAGCAGCACGGTCCACAGCAGCGCCCAGGCCAGCACCAGCATCACCGCGGCGATGGGCCCGCCCAGCCGCATCCAGGCCAGGGCGTCCAGCTGCGGACGCTCGGGGAAAGCGACCTGAAACTCCTGCACGAACAGCAGGTTGGGGGGGGTGCCGATGTGCGTCGCCATGCCGCCGATGGACGCGGACCAGGCCAGGCCGAGCAGCAGCGCCGCCGCGAAGCGCCCGTTGGCGGCCTCGTCGTCGTTGCTCTCCCGGGTGGTGGCGATGAGCGCGAGCACGATCGGCAGCATCATCAGCGTCGTCGC
Organism: uncultured Pseudomonadota bacterium; assembly: GCA_937907595.1. Taxonomy (GTDB): domain Bacteria; phylum Myxococcota_A; class UBA796; order UBA9615; family UBA9615; genus CALCXL01. Next base: position 2,803 of record CALCXL010000035.1, on the reverse strand, counting down.
CGTGTTGCTGATCCACATCGACAGCAGCGCCGTGATCCCCATCACCCCGGCGCCCAGGGAGCGCGGGCCGCGCCCCACCCGCAGCAGCACCGTCAGGGCCACCCGGCGGTGCAGCCCCCACTTCGCCACCGCCTGGGCCAGCAGGAAGCCGCAGAGCAGCAGCAGCACCATCCGGTCGGCGTAGGGCGTGGCCGCGGCCTTGCTGTCCAGGATGCCGAGGATGGGGAACAGGGCCAGGGGCACCAGAGCGGGCACGGCCAGGGGCAGGCGGGAGCCGATCCACCACCAGGCCATCAGCCAGGCGCAGCCCAGCGTGCGGGCGCCAGGCACCGACAGGCCGTCGGGCAGCAGGTCGACCGGCAGGAGCACCGCGATGAGCAGGCCCAGGGCCCCGACCACCAGCACCCAGGGGCGCAGGTCGTCGACGGGGAGCCGCGCCCCGGGCTCGTCGGGGCGGCGGGCGTTCACTGCTGGCTGGGGGCGATCTTGAGGACCCGGCCGCCCTCGTGGTCCAGGGCGTAGATCTCACCGTCCTGATCCTCCCCGAAGGACGAGATCACCGAGCCGGTGTCGTCCAGGGACAGGGGGCCCGCCGTGGCCTCGCTGCCGTCCCAGCTCAGGCTGCGCAGGGGCGAGTTGAAGTAGTTGTAGTCGCTGTAGAGGTACAGGCCGTAGACGTCGGGCATGCGGCAGCCGCGGTAGACGTGCCCGCCGACGATGGCGACGGCCGGGGGGCTGGCTTCGGCCCAGACGGGGGCGTCGAAGGCGCTGAGGTCGCAGTTGGCCTCGTAGCAGACGTCCCCCTCCACCACCGGCCAGCCGTAGTTGCCGCCGGACTGCAGCACGTCGACCTCCTCCACGTCGTCCTGGCCCACGTCCGCCAGCCACAGCTCGCCGGTGAGCCGGTCGAAGGAGAAGCGCCAGGGGTTGCGCAGGCCCCAGGCGAAGACCTCGGGGCGGAAGGCGGCGTCGCCCACGAAGGGGTTGTCGTCGGGCACGGCGTAGGGCCGGTCGCCGTCGACGTCGATGCGCAGGACCTTCGCCAGCAGCGAGTCGGGGTTCTGGCCGTTGCCGTAGGGGTCGCCCACCGCGGAGCTGCCGCCGTCGCCGGTGCCGATGTAGAGCATCCCGTCGGGCCCGAAGGCGATCTGGCCGCCGTTGTCGTTCGGGGCGGGCTGGGCCAGCTCCATCAGCACGATCTCGCTGGCCTTGTCCGGCGCGTCCGACAGCGGGTCCCCGCCCACCACGAACTCGCTGATGAAGGTGTTCCCGTCCGGCGCCAGGCCCGTGTAGTTGAGGAAGAGGCGGCCGTTGGAGGCGAAGTTGGGGTGGAAGGCGATGCTGAGCAGGCCGCGCTCGCCGTTGGGCAGGAAGCCCACCCGGTCCTCCAGGTCCAGGTACGGCTGCACCGTGCCGTTGGCGGCGATGGACTGCACGCGCCCGCGCTGCTCGGCCACGAAGACCCTCCCGGTGCCGTCGTCGGCGTGAGTCAGGTGCACGGGCTTGTCCAGGCCGGTGACGAACTCGGCCAGCTGCACGTTGGTGCCGGAGATGGGCTCGATGCCGAAGCAGGGGTCGTCCTGCGCCGAGTCGTCGTCGTCGTCCAGCAGGCCGTCGCAGCCGGGCAGGGCCAGCGGCAGGAGCAGGGACAGCAGGAGCCAAGGGGAGACTGGAGACAGGGTGCGCATGGGTGCGATCTAGCAAAGCACGGGCGCGACCGGGGGAGCGGTCCGGATCGAATCGAGCTCACCCGCGGCGTCGACGTCGCCAGGGGGCGAGCACCAGGCCGACCAGGGCCAGGGAGCCGCCGCTTCCGCAGTCCGAGCAGCCGTCGCCCGAGGGCTCGCCCAGGTCGGTGGAGTCGTCGTCGTCGCCCGCCTCGGCCGCGGAGTCGTCGTCGTCGGACTCCTCGGGGGGCAAGCAGTCGACGTCCTCCTCCGGGCAGTCCAGGTCGCACCAGCCGTCGTCGTAGAAGCCGTTGATCTCGCACAGATCGCGGCTGCCGTGCACGCCTTCGACCTGGTCCATGATCCACTCGTAGAGCATGTCCGTCCGGGTGCTGCCCGAGCGCTGCGCGCAGTTCTGGTCGCCCCAGCTGTGCACCGCCCACTCGATCAGGCGGCCGTCGGTGACCTCCAGCATGGGCCCGCCGGAGTCGCCGCTGCAGATGTTGGCCTCGTTCGGGTTGTCGGCGTTGCGGCTGAGGATGAAGCCCTGCCAGAGCTGGTCGACGAGCACGGGCGCGGATCGCTTGATGCCGCCGTCGTCCGCCCCGATGCCGGTGATGCCGAAGCCCACGCTGAGCAGCTCGGTGCCCTCGTCGCTGGAGACCAGCTCCTGCCGGCGGAGCAGGGCCGGGGCCACCGTGGTGACCGCCTCGTCGAGGGTGATGACGGAGATGTCGTGGCTGCCGTAGCTGGGGCCGGTGGGCGTGTTGACCAGCTCCTCGTAGTCGGGGTGGACCACCAGGTTGGACAGGCCGACCTCCAGGTAGGCCTCGTCGACGCTGGGGCCGAAGAACGCCGCGCCGAGGGCGATGACCGTCTCCAGGGGGTAGTCGTCGCCGCAGTGGGCCGCCGTGAGCAGGACCTCGGGGGTGATGAGCGTGGCCGTGCAGGCGCTGAACGCGAAGTTGCCCAAGCGCGCGCCCAGGGCCACGACCGGCTCCATGTCGGGCTCCGGCGAGCCGTTGACGATGCCGAACTGGGACATGCCCGCGGCGAGGATCAGGGGGAGGGTGGCGATCGGCATGGAGCGGAGGGTAGCGCCGACGCGAGACGGGAGCACGGGCATCGACGAGGCC
>CALCXL010000034.1 GCA_937907595.1 uncultured Pseudomonadota bacterium | reverse complement strand
TGGAGAAGGCCATCCCCCCACGGCTCTTCGAGGTCCTGGGTCCCCGGGTGGTCCCGGTCTACAGCTGGTTCCAGGCCGCGCTTGTGCTCTACGCGGCCGGCCGGATCGAGGCCCAGACCGTGGCCGAGGTGGCCCAAGCCGTCCACAGCCAGTCCGGCCACGGGCGGCAGGAGTTGGGCAACCACTTCCAGGACCTGGTGCGGCGCGGTCACGTGCCCATGGACGCCATGGAGCGCCTCTTCGACGAGGTCAACGACGTCGAGGGCGCCGACGGCGTGCTGGACGCCTGCGCCCGTCGCCTGGGGTGGATGGGCAGCGCGGTGGGCAAGCCCCCCGAGCGGGCCGAGCGCATCGACTATCTCGCCCTGCTCGAGGCCTTCGCATCCGCACGCAAGAAGTAGAGACGCGCTACTTGGAGTAGATTCCGCTCGCCGTGGGCCGCTGAGGTCGGGCACGGCTCTTGCTCTTGGAGTGTTCGTGTCTCTCGCAGAAGCCACCGCCCGGGCCAAGCATGATCTGGGCAAGTACGTCGCCTTCCAGCTCCGTTGGTTGGGAGCGCAGGCCTCCGACGCCGAGCTGCTCGAGGCCCTGCGCGCAGATGTGCTGAACACCCGCCGTGGCCCCTCGGGCTCCGAGTCCGCGATGGCGCTCTGGGAGCGCCTTCGCGGGGATCTGGTCGGGGCGGACCTCGGCCCCGTCGATGCCGGAATCGCCCTCTTGCAGGGGCACGCCCAGGGCCTTGAGGCTGGCACCTGCTCCCGAGCAGACCTGGAGGCGTGCTCCCAGGCCGCGCTGGACATCGCCCGCGCCCTGGCGGATCTCGCCAGGACCCACCGCTGAACCCCGAGAAGTCCCATGGCTGACATCCTCGTCATCGACGATCAGGACCGCTACACCGAGCTCTGCCGTCGTGCGATGCCAGAGAACGAGTACCACGGCCCCGCCCGCAGCTGGCGCGAGGCGCAGGCGCTGCTGAAGTCCCAGGGCCGCCGCCTCGATCTGGTGCTCCTGGACGTGCACTTCGACATCCCTACCGAGGATCTCCTCGCCCTGCCGGAGGACGCCGATGAGCGGGCGGTCGAGGGCTGCCGGCGTCGGCAGGGACTGCACATCCTGGAGGCGCTGAGGAAGGGCCACCCGGACCTGCCGGTGATCCTGATGACCGCTCGGGACGACCTGGCCCTCGAGAAGCCCGCCGAGGAGCTCGAGGCCCAGGAGTACACCTACTTCCTGGACGACGACTACGTCGACGCGCACGCGCTCCGGGCGCAGATCGAGGGCATCGTACGCGCACGGCGCGGGAGGGAGCGCGAGGGGCCCATCTACTGGGGTCGGGGCCTCAAGATGCGGCGCATCCGGGCCCAGCTTCAGACCCTGGCGCGAGGGCGTCTGCCCATCATCCTGCGGGGGCCGACGGGCACCGGAAAGAGCCTCATCGCGCGCTACTTCGTCCACGCCCACAGCGGGCGGCGAGGTCGCTTCGTCGCCGTGGACCTCTCCACCCTTCCCAGGGAGCTGATGGGCGCCCACCTCTTCGGCTCGGTTCGGGGCAGCTACACCGGCAGCGTGGCCGACCGGAAGGGGGCCTTCGAAGAGGCGGATGGAGGCACCCTCTTCCTGGACGAGATCGGCAACCTCTCCGACGAGGCCCAGAAGATGCTCCTGACGGTGCTTCAGGAGGGGACCGTGACCCGGATCGGCGACGTGCGGGAGCGCAAGGTCGACGTGAAGCTGGTCGTGGCCACCAACGAGGACCTGCCCACCATGGTGCGCGAGGGGCGCTTCCGCTCCGACCTGTACATGCGCCTGAACCCGGCCTGTACCGTCGCGTTGCCTCCGCTGGCCGATCGGCAGGTGGACCTGGGCCGCCTGGTGGAGTTCTGTGTGGAGCGCAGCCTGGACGGACCCTACCTGCGGGAGCTGGTGGACCAGTACCGCGAGCGGCATGAGCTCGGCGACGTGGCGCTGAAGGCCAGCACCGGGTCCTCGGTCCCGGAGGCTCGAGAGGGGGTGCTGTGGTTGCTGCTGCCCAAGAAGAGCCTGGTCCTGCTCCGCCAGCACCGCTGGCCGGGAAACCTGCGCGAGTTTCAGATGACCGTGGAGAACGCCCTGGTCTTCACCTTCGCGGAGCTGGTTCAGGTGACGGGCGGGCAACGTCCTGATATCGTTCAGCTGCGTCCGAAGCTGCTGCGGGATCTCCTGCGCCACGCCGGGGCCGATCTGCCGGACACCCCCTCGGACGGATGGCGCTTCGAGGTCTGTGTGCGTGCCGACGAGACGCTGAACAAGGTCAGCGCCGACGTGGAGCGGCAGTACTTCACCGCGCTCTTCTCGGTGCACGGCGGGGACTTCCGTGAGATGGCCCGGGTCCTGATGAACGACCCGGACTGCGCGCGCAAGGTGCAGCTGCGCTTCAACCAGCTGGGGCTGAAGGTGCGCGAACTGCGCAAGCACCTGTGAGGTCCAAGCTGCTGTGAGGCTTCTGTTGCTCATCGGTCTGGCGCTGGCCCAGGACCCGCTGCTCGGCGCCGGGCTGGATCCGGTGGTCCGGCAGCACTTCGTCGCCGCCCACGAGGCCGAGGTCGAGGGCAACTGGGCCCGGGCCGCGGCGCGCTACCAGATCGTGCGCACTGCGGACCCGGACTACGGCCCCGCGACGGTGGGGCTGGCCCGCAACAAGGCCCGCATGGGCCAACGGGACGAGGCGGTGGCGCTCTACAGCACCCTGCCGACGGACAGCAGCGCCGTCGAGGAGCTGGCGGACAGCGACTCGTCGGTCCAGAAGCGCTGGGACGA
>CALCXL010000033.1 GCA_937907595.1 uncultured Pseudomonadota bacterium | reverse complement strand
GGCGGCTACCTCACGCCCAGATCGCTGCGAGGCCAGCGCGTGGTCCTCTACTTCTACCCCCGCGACAGCACCCCCGGCTGCACGACCCAGGCCTGCGAGTACCGGGACGCGCTGCCGCAGTTCCAGGCCCAGGGCGCGGCGGTCTTCGGCATCAGCAAGGACTCGCTGGCCAGCCACGAAAAGTTCGTCGCCAAACACGAGCTGAACTTCCCGCTGCTGAGCGACGTCGACAAGGCCGTGCACACCGCCTACGGCGCGTGGGGCGAGAAGACGATGTACGGCAAGAAGACGATGGGGGTCCTGCGCACGACCGTGGTGATCGACGCCGAGGGCACCGTGGTGGCGATCACGCGCGGAGTCCGGGCGAAGGGCAACGCCGAGCGCACGCTGGCGCTGCTCTGAGCTGAACCGGGGCAGCCCGGGGTGAGGGGCGTCGCCGGGTGAGCGGTGGATCCCCGCATCAGCCCCTCGACCCGCTGGACTCCGGATCCATCGAGCCGACCGAGGACCCCCCGGCGCTCACCGCGTGATCCCCCGCGAAGAGCACCAGGCCGAAGTCGCCGACCCGCCGAAAGCCGATGGCCTGGTAGGCGCGCTGGGCGGGGCGATTCTGCACCGCGGTGAAGAGGATGGAGCGGTCGACGCCGGCTTGCTGGGCCAGGCGCAGGGCCCCCGCCACCACGCAGCGGGCGTAGCCCCGGGACCGCAGCGAAGGCGGGGTGTAGACGCCGCCGATCTGCACGGACTGGGGCAGGCGCGCGTTCCAGGTGCAGGTGGCCAGGGGGAGGTCGCCCGCTTCGAGCAGGAACTGCTCTCCGGCCGCCACGAAGGCTTCGGCGGAGGCCCGGTTGTCGCGCCAGAGGGCCTCATCGGCGGGCAGGCCCTTGAGCTCGACGTCGTAGTCCACCCCCCAACGGGTGAGCAGCTCCAGGTCCCCCGGCGCCGCGGTCCTCACGCTCACGCGGTCGTTCTTCAAGGCGTCGGGCAGCACCAGATCGGCCAGACGCAGCCCGAACAGATCCTCCCGGGACTCCGTGTGGCAGGGCACGGCCTCGAGCCCCAGCGCCTGCCGGGCGGCGACCACCTGCAGCCAGGGACCGATGACCCCGCGCAGGGGCCGGGGGGAGGCGGCGGCCAGCCCGCGGGCGAGGGCGGCTGGGAACCGGGGAGCCTGCACCTGCATGATCCCGTTCCAGAAGACGGCGCCCACGGCCACCAGCTCGTCCTGGACCGCGAGGCCGACCCAGGTACCGTCGAAGCGCTCGCCCCGGTCCCGCAGCCCCGCGCGGCGCAGGTTGCTGCGCAGGAACATGGAGCTGTCGGCGTGTCGGGCCAGGAAGGCGTCGACCCTTGCCTCTTCCCCGGGCTGGAACACCAAGCTGCGATGAGCGGCCATGGGAATCATGTTGCCTGCGACGCGGCGCCCTTGTTACGGTCCGCGGCATGTTCCCCAGCCCCCCGGTCCCGCTCCCCTCCCCCCGCCGCTGACGTGGTCGTCGGCTCCCTGCAGCTCACGATCCGCCTGCACGGCTGCAACTCCCTGAAGGAGAAGCGCAGCCCGCGGCAGCGGATCAGCCAGCGGATCCGCAACCGCTTCAAGGTCGCCGTGAGCGAGGTCGACACCCAGGACGTCTGGACCCTCCTGACGCTGGGCGTGGCCACCGTGGGGCCCGATCGCGCCCCTGTGGAGCGCGTGCTCCGGGACGTGGCCGACTTCGTGGAGGAGCTCGGCGAGGGCGAGCTGATCGAGGAGATCCTGGAGTTCGAGCGCTACTGACCGCGTGAGCCGGCGACGCCCGTCGCTCACGGAGCGCGACGATCCGGCACCCTCAGCCGCCGTTCTTGGCCTCCCAGATCGACAGCGCCTTGCCGGCCTGCCCGCGCACCTTGTTCTGCAGGAACCCGCTCCAGCCCAGCAGCAGCCCAGGCAGGCCGAGGGCGAGCTTCGTCCAGCGGTGCAGGTCGAAGGTGTCCGTGTGGGTGGCGATCAAGCCGTCGCTGAACGTGAACTCGGCGTCGATGATGTTGTGCACCTTCCGGCCCGTGGCGGAGAAGGTGTACCAGGCCTCCCAGTGGGCGCTGCCCTTGCTGTCGTCGGCCACGACGTCGGAGAACTCCACCTTCAGGTCGCTGGCCTGGCTGGTCAGCATCCGCCACATGTTGCCG
>CALCXL010000032.1 GCA_937907595.1 uncultured Pseudomonadota bacterium | reverse complement strand
GCCTGGCTCGCCCGAAACGACCCCCGAGGCGACGCTCGGCTGCGCGTTCTCGGCGATGCCTACGCACGGGGCGCCCTGACGGCGTCCGAGGTGGGCGCGGTGCTTGGCCTACCGCAGCTCGATGTAGTGGCCCTCCTCGAGAGTCATGGGTACTGCCGCGACGTGGACACCATCCGCCTCGATGACGCGGAGCGTTTCGATGCCCTTGCCGCACTGCGGCGCGATCGACAGCACCGCGAGGGTCAACCCACAGCCGACGACCAGCACGCCCGCCGCGATGTCGTGGCCAGCAGCCGCATCGAGCGAGTGGACGTGCAGAAGTGGATGACTCCGGCCATCGAGTCCTGATCGAGCCCGGCGAAGACGCGGTTCGGACCTACACGGACGAGGAGGAAGAGCAGATCGCTCGGAACCTCCTGGCCGTGACCAGAGAGGTCCATGCCGGCGACTGGGGGGGGCGAAGGTCCGACGAGCGGTTGGCAGCGGGCCTCCACCAACGCATGTTCGTAGGCGTCCGGGATCACGCTGGTCGGTTCCGCGGGCCTGACCGCGGGACCGAGAATCTGGTCTTCGGTCCCCACCGAGCGGTCGCGCGCGACCTAGTCGCGGGCGAACTGGCGGGGCTGTTCAAGACGCTCCGGCGTTCGATCGACTCCTTCGACCGGAACCAGGACGCCGACGACTACGAAGCCGGCGCGATCCACGTCGCGGTCTGGGCGCACGCCGAGCTGATCCGCATCCACCCCTTCGAGGACGGGAACGGCCGGACGGGTCGCTTGCTGGCCAACGCGGTCCTCGTGCGTCTGGGTCTGCGTCCAGTAGCCGTCGAGGCATGCCGCGAGGAGTACCTCGCCGTGCTGAACCACTACTACGTCGCGAAGGAGATCGAGCCGCTGAGGGACCTGTACCTGCGCCTCGCCGCGGAGCAGCTCCCGGGGGACTGACCGCCGTCCTTCGGCTCGCCCGTGCGGCCACTGCACCGGCCACCATTCGCTGGACCTACCCCGCCAGATGCCGGAGCCGCTGCGCCTGCTCGCGGGCGAACTCGATGCTGCTCATCTGCTGCATCCGGTCGAATGCCTCGCGATCGGCGGTTGCGCGCTGCTTGTTCCTCTGGGCGATGGTCTCCCTCTTCTCCGCGACCAACGCCGCGATCTCCGGGGCTGCGAGCAGCCCGCGAAAGAACCCCTTGCTCGCGTCGGTCTGGCGTCCAAGGAAGCCCGCCAGGTCCGCGCACTCCTCGATGCCGCCGTTGTGATCCCGGGCCTCGTCGTAGCCCTCGGGGGCCGGCGAGGGTCGGTCGAGCAGCATCCGCGCGGTACGCGGTCGGTTCAGCACCCCGTGCAGGAACGACGCGAGCGCGGCCCCCCAGTCACCGAGCTCGAACGAGGCGAACGCCGCGTAGAGCGAGAACACGGGCCAGACCTGGATCAACTTGTTGGCCTGGTCCCGAGCCTCCTCCCAGCGGCCCATGTTGAGGTAGACGGCCGCGCGAAAGTCCATGGCGGCGAGATCGTCGCCGCACTCCCGCTCCAGCCGGTCGCAGAACGCCAGGGCCTTCTTGTAGGCAGCGCAGCGGGTCAGCGTGACCGTGAAGGAGCGCAGGCCCCGCATGTAGGGGCGCGTGGCGTGGTCGGTCCAGTAGTGCTTCTTCGCCAGGCGCTTCGGGAACAGGGTCTGCCCCACGGTCATGGTCCGGTCGAACTGCTCCAGGGCCGTCTCCAGGTCATCCCGTTCCAGCGCGACGAGGCCGAGGAAGTGGTGGCCGTCGGCGTAGCCGTCGAAGACCTCCAGGTAGAGCCGCGCGAGCGTCTCGACGCGGTCCAGCTCCCGGCGGTTCCACGCCTCGGAGAGGCGTTCCATGGCCTCGGGTGTGATGTCGTGGGGCTGGAGACGGTGGCGCCAGAAGAACTCGTTGTCGCCGTTCCACTGATTCTCCTTTTGCTCGCTCAACTTCAGGCGCCAGTCGATGAGATCGCGGAGGTGCTCCAGCTCCCCGCGCTGCTCGCTCAGGAGTCGGGCGGCGGAGTGCATGCTCTGCGGGTCGGCGAGCTCCAGCTGTCGGATCAGGGCGACGAGGTCTTCGCGGAACCGGCCCTGGAGCTGCGCCGTCCGGTACGGGTAGCCGTCGGGGAGCTCGTCCACCCGCTCCTCGATCCCGGCCTGGATCTTCGGCCAGTTGAAGCGCACGCCCTGGTGGCGGTTGCGGAGCATGTGCTCCAGATCCCAGGACCGTTCCTCACCGCGGCCCAGCGCGGCCAGCGCCTCGGGCTTGCTGTAGAGGCTGAAGAGGATGCGCTGCTGCACCTTCTTCGTCTGGGGATCGCGCTCGCCGTGGACGATGGCGACCTGGTTGCCGTGGGTGCGGACGTAGGCCATTCGGGGCTCCGTGGAGGGTGGAGCAGCAGGTCTACTCGGAACAACGAGGTTGTGCAAGATGTAATCCCATGCACAACGGAACGCGTCGACAGCAGCCCGGTGGGGCACGTGTCCCCCGGCGCACAAGGCGTCAGGGGAACGTAGTGTTTCTCGACACTTGGCAAAGAAATGGTGGAGGCGGCGGGAGTCACCCACCCACCCCCAGCGCGCTCCGCCATGCGGCCTGCTAGATCCCCTCCATGCCCGCCAACACCCCGCCGACCCCGCCCTCGCCCTTCGACGCCGCCCGCCAGGCCGCCGTGGGCAAGGCGATCGAGTTCACCCTCTCCTCCATCAGCGAGCTGGGCCGGCACCTGCACCCGGGCGCGCAGCCCTGGCGCAAGGGCGTGGAGGTGGCGCGGGACGTGCCCTACCGCGAGGAGCCCCGGCCCGACGGCGTCGATCTGCTCGACGTCTACCGCCCCGAGGGCGTCACGGGCCCGCTGCCGGTGCTGGTCTACATCCACGGCGGCGGCTTCCGCATCCTGAGCAAGGACAGCCACTGGATGTTCGGCTGCGGCTACGCCCAGCGGGGCTTCCTCGTCTTCAACGTCAACTACACCCTGTCGACCACGGCCCCCTACCCCGCCGCGGTGGAGGACGTTAGCGCGGCCTTCCAGTGGATCGTCGCCAACGCAGAGGCCTGGGGCGGCAACCTCTCCCGCCTGGTGATCGGCGGCGAGTCGGCCGGCGCCAACCTGGCCCTGGGGCTGATGATCGCGTGCTGCTGGTCGCGGCCGGAGCCCTGGGCCCGCGCTGTGCACTCCCTGGGGGTCCGGCCCGACGTCGTACTGCCCGCCTGCGGCTTCAACCAGGTCAGCGACCCCGCGCGCTACCTGGCAAAGCCCGACCTGCCCACCTGGATCCGCGACCGCATCGCCCAGATCTGCCGCAGCTACCTGCCGGACGACGCCGGGGACTGGGAGAGCCTGGCCTTCGCCGATCCCCTGTGTTGGCTGGAGCAGGCGGAGCCCCCCGAGCACCCCCTGCCCGCCGTGTTCGCGCCCTGCGGCGCCGACGACCCCGTGGTGGACGACACGCGGCGCCTGGGCGACGCCCTGCAGCGCTTCGGCTCCGCGGTCAGCGCGCCCATCTACCCCGGCGCCCACCACGCCTTTCACGCCTTCGTGTGGCGGGAGCAGGCCGTGGCCTGCTGGAAGGACATGACCGCCTTCCTGCAGGAGCATCTGCCGACGGCCTGACCCTGCCGAGGATGCCGCGCCCTGGGGGATCCCCGCGATCCGCGCTGCGATCCCGATTCGGCTCACGTCCTGTCGCGATCCGCCGAAGAGATCCTCCGGGCGCACAGCGGAAAGGCGACACGATGGGCGAGGGACTCCCCTCTCCAGACGGCACGAGGTCGGACGCGGGCGGGGGCCTGTCGGGCGACGGCGTGGAGCACAGCGAGCAGCAGCTCCGTTGGTTCCGGGCCCTGACCGAGCACTCCGGCGACGTCATCGTGGTGGCCGATCGGGACGGATCACACCGCTTTGTCAGCGGCTCGGCGCCGGCCGTATTGGGCTGCCCCCCCGACCAGCTGAGCCGCCAGGGCTGGCTCGATCGCGTGCACCCCCAGGACCGCAGCCGGGTCGAACGCAGCCTGCAGGACCTGGCCGCCATTGAAGGCGACGTCCGCAACGTGCAGTACCGCCTGCGCCACGCCGACGGGCACTTCGTGCACGTGGAGACCAAGGGCGTCAACCAGCTCTCCCACCCGGACATCCAGGGCGTGGTGCTCTACACCCGGGACATCGGCGAGCGGATCCTGCGCGACCCCAGCACGGGCCTGCCCAAGCGCCGCCTCTTCGTCGACCGCCTGGACGAGGTCATCTCCGAGCGCACCCGTCGGGCCCCCTTCGCCGTGCTGCTCATGTCCCTGGGGCGCCACCGGCAGGTCTCCAACGGGCTGGGCCCCCGCTTCGCCGCGCAGATGATCGGGGAGTTTGCCGAGCGCGCGCGGGACGTGCTCGACGACCGCTCCATGCTGGCCCGCCTCAACGACGGCGAGCTGGTGGCCCTGGTGGACGGGGTGGCGTCGGCCGAGGACGCCAACCGCCTGGCCACCACCCTGCGCACCCTCTGCACCGCGCCGTTCCAGCTGGCCGGACAGACGGTGCACAGCGAGCTGCACGTGGGCATCTCCCTGTCCGCCCGGGGCTACACCCGCTCGGACGCGATGCTGCGCGACGCGAGCATGGCCCTCGCAGGAGCAGCGGGGGGCCAGGGCGCGACGGTCGCCAACACCCACCTGATCCAGCGGGTGAGCCGTCGACTGATCCTGGAGAGCGACCTGCGCCGGGCCCTGGAGCACGACAGCCTGCTGCTGCACTACCAGCCGATCCTGGAGCTGGACA
>CALCXL010000031.1 GCA_937907595.1 uncultured Pseudomonadota bacterium | reverse complement strand
TGGAGGCCGCCCTGCGCATGGGGCGGGTCGGGCCCTACCAGGTGCAGGCCGCCATCGCCGCCCTGCACGCCCAGTCCCCGGCCCCCGACGCCACCGACTGGCAGCAGATCGCCGCCCTCTACGCCCTGTTGCTGCGCATGGTGCCCACCCCGGTGGTGCGCCTGAACCGCGCCGTGGCCGTCGCCTTCGCGGTGGGCTTCGAGGCCGGGCTGCAGGCCCTGGATCAGCTGGTGGCCGAAGGGTCCCTGCGCGGCTACCACCTGCTGCCCGCCGCCCGCGCCGACCTGTTGCGCCGCATCGGCCGCTGGAGCGAGGCCGCCGTCGCCTACCAAAGCGCCATCGCGCAGTGCGACAACCGCGGCCACCGGGCCCTGCTGGAGCGTCGCCTGATCGAGGTCACCGGGGGCTGAGCCTCCTCGTACTCCAGGGCCCCGCCAGCGCGTATCACACAACAATGTGATACAACCGTGTCATGAGCGAACCCAACGTCGCCGCCCGCATCCAGCGCACCCTGGCCGAGCGCATCCTGCGCGGCGAGTACCCGCCCCAGAGCCGCCTGCCCCCGGTGCGCGAGCTGGCCACCGCCTTCGACGTCACCCCCGCCACCGTGCAGCGCGCCCTGGCCCGCCTGGAGGGCACCGGGCTGATCCGGGTCAAGCAGGGCAGCGGGATCACGGTCCTGGACCCCCTGGAGGCCTCGGACCTGTCCCTGCTGCCGGTGTGGCTGGTGGTGCTGGAGGATCGGCCCGAGGCGGCGGCGGGGCTGTTGGGCGACTTCCTGGAGATCCGGCGGCTGATGGCGGTGCGCCTGCTGGTCCGGCACCGCGCCCGCCTCCTGGGCCACGCGAGCACCCTGGCGGCGGCGGCGGCGGCGCTGGTGGAGGCTCCCCGGGACGACCTGCAGGCCCTGGCCGCCGCGGACCTGGCCTTCGCCCGGGCCTTGCTGCGGGCGACGGGCAACCACGCCGCCCTGGCCGTGCTCAACACCGTCGGCCGGGTGCTGGACGAGGTGCCGGACGTCGCCGCGGCCATGTACGCCGACATCGACACCAACATCGACGCCATGCGGCGCGTGGTCGCCGCCCTGGGCGAGGAGCCCGGCGTGCTCGGCGCCGCCGTGGACGACGCCCTGTCCCGCGTGGACGGCCTGACGGTGGGGCGCTACCTGGAGCGCCTGCGGGCGAAGCTGGAATGAGCCCGGGCCCTGCGTCCGCGTCGCCGGGTCGGACGTGACCGGCTTCGAGCGCCGTTGGTGCCGCGCCCTGCTCGACGCTTGCCTGCCGCCCTCCCGCACCGACCCGCGGACGCAGGGTCTCTCCGCCATCGACCTGTCCTCCTTCTGGCCCCGCTTCGAGGCCGCCGCGCCCCTGCACCTGCGCCTGGGCCTGCGCCTGGCCACCTGGCTGTTCGGCCTGGGCCCGCTGCTCCAGGGCCGCGCCCCCCTGTCTCGCCTCTCCCCCGACCTGCGGGACGACTCCCTGCGTCGCATGGCCCGCTGGCCGGCGGTCGGCCCGCTCCTGGACCTGGTCAAGGTCGTGGCCTGCTGGGCCTTCTTCCAGGACGCCGACGTGCAAGCGCGGGTGCGTGGATCGTGAACCGCATCGACGGCCGGACCGTCACCAGCGCGCTGCATCGGCGGGTCGACGTGGTGGTGATCGGCAGCGGCCCGGCTGGCGCGGCGGTGGCGGAGGTGGCCTCGGCGGCCGGCGCCAGCGTGCTCGTCGTCGAATCCGGACCCTGGCTGGAGCCCGCCGACTTCGCCCTCAGCGCCTTCGACGCGATGGCCCGGGGCTACCGATCCATGGGCGCCTCCCTGGTCCTGGGCCGCGCGCCGATGCCCTACGTGCAGGGCCGCATGGTCGGCGGCAGCGCCCCCATCAACGGCGCCATCTGCTGGCGGTTGCCCCGGGACGTCTACGACGGCTGGGCGGCGGCGGACCCCGGATTCGGCGAGGCGCGGCCCTGGGAGGAGCTGGAGGAGGTGACGGACGCCGTGGAGGCCCGCATCGGCGTCGCCCCCACCGACCCCGCCGTGGCCGGGCCCAAGAACCGCCTGATGGCCGACGGGGCCGAGGCCCTGGGGCTGGAGCACCGCCCCATCCGCCGCAACGTGCGCGGCTGCGTGGGCCTGGGCCGCTGCATGCAGGGCTGCCCGAAGGGGGCGAAGCAGTCGCCGGACCGCACCCTGCTGCTGGACGCGATGGCCTCGGGGGCGACGGTGCTGAGCTCGTCGACCGTCGACCGCGTGCTGCACCAGGGGGGCGTCGCCACCGGCGTCGTCGGCCGAACCGAGGGAGGAGCGCCCCTGCGCGTCGACGCCGAGCGGGTCGTGCTGGCGGCGAGCGCGGTGCAGAGCCCGGCCCTGCTCCTGGCCAGCGGCATCGACCAGGGGCCCGTCGGCCGCCACTTCCAGTGCCACCCTGGGGTGTCCGTGGCTGGCCGCTTCGAGCAGCCGGTGCGCATGTGGGAGGGCGCCACCCAGGGCCACGAGGTCATCGGCCTGCGCCGGGAGGGCCTCAAGTTCGAGGCGCTGGGCTTCGGGCCGGCCCTGCTGGCGGCGCGGCTGCCCGGCGTGGGCTCCGACCTGCGCGCGCGCGTCGACGAGCTGCCCCACTGGCTGGACTGGGGGGTCGCGCTGCGGGCGACGGGGCAGGGGAGGGTGCGGCGCCTCTTCGGCCGCACCGTGGTCACCTGGTCGCCGTCGACCGCTGACGTCGCCTCGTTCCGGCGGGGCATGGGGGTGCTGGGGGAGCTGCTGCTGGCCGCGGGCGCGAACGCGGTGGCGCCCGGGATCCAGGGCGTCGGCTTGCTGGGCGATGCGCAGGCGGTGCTGGACGCCGCGCCGGCCCGTGCCGCGGCCTACGTCGGCGCCATTACCCACATGTTCGGCACCTGCCGCATGGGCTCGGACCCGCAGACCAGCGTGGTGCGCCCCGACTTCCGACACCACCGGATCGACCGCCTCTACGTGGCCGACTCCAGCGTCTTTCCCTCCAACACCGGCGTGAACCCGCAGGTCTCCATCCTGGCGATGGCGACGCTCTGCGGCCGGGAGGTCACGGCATGATCACCCTCGACGACCTGATGACCATGAAGCGGGGGGCGCTGCACGACCTGCTCTGCTCCGGGCACCCCCTGGAGCCCGACGCGCTGGCCGGCACCCAGTACCTGGGCGTGGACCTGAGCCTGCCCGGCTGGGCCCGCAAGCTGCTGTGGCACACCTTCCGCAAGACCTTCGTGCAGGACGGCGACGGCCTGCGCGGCTGGAACGTGAAGGTGGAGCAGCGCGGCATCGACGCCCCCCAGGCCCCGCTGCGCAGCCGCGCCGGTCAGGCGATCACCTTCGGCCACTACCGCCTGCGCGATCGGGGCGACGTCCGCTTCCCCTGGGGGTGGCAGGGCGCCCACTTCCTGGACTACGGGGCCGGCGGCAACCCCTGGTACGACCCCGCGGCGCTGGGCTTCACCCCCCTGGTGGCGGTCAACGCCGGCCGCCAGGATCTGCTGCTGGGCTGGGAGCTCTTCAAGCTGGGGCCGCTGATGCTGCCCATGCCCCTGTACTGGGCCCTGC
>CALCXL010000030.1 GCA_937907595.1 uncultured Pseudomonadota bacterium | reverse complement strand
CATCGAGGCCGACGACGACTTCCAGCTGATCAACGATGACTTCGTGGTCACGGCGCTCCTCAGCTCGCTCCCGGCGGGCGCGGACCTGGACCTGTACCTCTACGACGCCTCCCTCAATCTGCTGGCCTCCTCGGTCAACCCGGGCAACGGCGGCGAGTACCTGGAGTGGGAGGGCTCGTTCGGCGAGGACGACAGCGGCACCTACTACGTGAGGGTCAAGCGCTACACCGGCCACGACTGCGCCAACAGCTACAGCCTCACCGTGATGAACGACGGATGAGAGCCCTCTCACCAGCGGCCGCCGCGCTTCCGGCGGTCCTCAGATCGGGAGCCCTGACCCTCCTGGCCCTCGCCAGTCTTTGGCCCGCCGTCGCCCGCGCCGGGGTCGCCGAGGACGCCGCCGTGCGCGCCGCCGAGGTCCGGGAGCAGCACTGCTCCCACCTCTTGCGCCGGGACGCCAACCTGGAGGCGGGCGCCCTGAGCGTGGTGGCCGGGGCGCTGGACGCGGTCGGCGTGGCCTGGAAGAGCGCGCCGGAGCCCTTCCTGCTGTACTGGCGCGGCTCCCTGGCCCAGTGCCTGGGCTACGACGACAACGCCCGCGCCGACCTGCAGGCCTTCCTGTCCGCCACCCCCGACGACGGCAGCGCCGCCAGCCAGCGCGAGGACGCCGTGCGGAGGCTGCGCATCCTCAGCAGCGGATCGAGCGGCGAGCGCGCCCCGTCCCGTCCCGGCCTGGGCTTTGGCACGGGCCTGCTGGCCGGCTCCGCGGTCTGGGGCGGGCTGGCCGGCTGGCAATTCTCCCGCCTCCAGGAGGCCGAGGCCGCCTACGTCGCCGGGAACCTGCGCGCCGACGGCCTGGCCGCCCAGCGGACGAACGGCGAGGACGCCGCCGGTGCGACCAACGTCCTGCTGGTCGCGTCCGTGGGCTGCGCCGTCGCCTCCATCCCCCTGTTCGTGGCCGACGCCGTGGTCAACCGCAAGGGCGGCGGCCCGCGCGCGCTGCTGGTCCCCGCCCTGGTCCCGGGCGCCGACGGAGGCCCCGTGATCACCCTGGCCGGCCGCTGGTGATCTCGCGCTCGCCGGCCACCGAGCCCGCGACGGCCCGGGCTCGTCCTGGGGTGGCGCTGGTATAAACCGCCATGTCTGTACGCCAGCGCATCAAAGACACCCTCCAGCGGGTCGAGAAGAAGGTCCGCAACGTCAAGCTGCCCGAGGAGGTGATCCTGGGCCTGGGCCCTGAGCAGCGGTACCCCGAGGGTCGCGCCCTCAACCCCACGTTCCTGCGCAGCGGCGCCCGCGGCCTGCTCGACCGCAGCACGCCCATCGCGTCCATCGGCTCCTGCTTCGCCCGGGAGATCAAGGACTACCTGCAGGAGGCGGGCTTCAACTACGTCGTCACCGCCGAGGGGCCCAACGCCCGCCACGGCAGCGCTGCCTGGGACCGGGTCTACAACACCTTCTGCCTGCGGCAGGAGTTCGAGCGCGCCCTGGGCAGCTTCGAGCCCGCCGAGCGCTTCTGGACCCTGGACGACGGCCGGGTCCTGGACCCCTACCGCAAGGACGTCCAGTGGGAGAGCCTGCAGGAGGCCGAGGCCGGCCTGGCCGAGCACTGCCGCACCGCCCACCTGGCCCTCACCCAGGCGAAGGTCCTGGTGGTCACGGTCGGCCTGACGGAGGTCTGGTACAGCCGCGACGACGGCGCGGTCTTCTTCCAGGTCCCGCCCGCCGACGTCTACGACCCCGCCCGGCACGCCTTCCGCGCGTCGACCTTCCAGGAGAATGTGGACAACCTGGAGGCCCTGCATGCCCTGCTGCAGGCCGCCAACCCCGACTGCACGATGATCGTCACCGTCAGCCCGGTGCCCCTCCGCGCCACCTTCCAGGACGAGAACGTCGTCACCGCCAACACCCGCAGCAAGTGCACGCTGGTGGCGGCCACGCGCACGTTCGTCGATGCCCACCCCGACGTGATGTACTTTCCCAGCTACGAGCTCGTGACCCAGGTGATCCCCGAGCCCTTCACCGACGACAACCGCCACGTCAAGCGCAGCACGGTGGAGGCGATCATGAAGGTCTTCGAGGCCGACTACCTGGCCTGATCGCGACAGCCGAGCCCCATCGGGCCGGTCCCTGCGATCAGCCCGCCTTGTGGTCGCGCAGCGCCCGGACCGCCGCCCACAGGTCGCGTCCGTCCAACGCGGCCAGGACCGCGACGTAGCCTACGAGCACCGCCGCCCGCACCAGCAGCCCCTGGCCCACGCCCACCCACAGCGCGCCGGCCACCAGGGGGATCAGCATCGCCGCCTGCAGGAACTTGAAGGGCACCTTGCGTGCCTTCCGGCTGAGGATGCCCAGGGCCAGCGCCGCCACCGCCCAGGACACCAGGGTGGCCGACGCGGCGCCGTTCATGCCGTCCTCGGGGATCCAGAGGGCGTTCAGCCAGATGTTCATGATCGCCGCCGGCACCGTCACCACCGCGATCCAGCGCGACGTCCCCTTGTTCCCCATGATCACCGCAAACGCGACCAGGTAGTAGACCCGCAGGAAGCCGCCCATCACCAACAAGGGCACCACCTGCGCGGCCGGGGACCAGTCGTTCTTGCTGAGCATCCCCGCCAGGGAGACGACCTCCGGCGCGAACAGCCCCACCCCCACCGTGGCGCAGGACACCGCCGCCACGGCGAAGAAGGAGAGCACGCGCACGCGCCGCCAGCCTTCGGTCGCGTGGTCGCGGTCCTCCCGCAGGTAGAAGGGCGTCCAGGCCTTTTGCAGGCCGTCGGCGAGCATGTGCACCGTGGAGGCAAGCTGCGCCGCCAGCAGGTAGATGCCGGCGGTGTTCAGGCCGTCGGCGTCGTAGGCGGCCAGCAGCACCTGGTCCGAGGCCTGGAACAGCACGCTGGCCAGCGCGTGCGGCAGCAGCGGCAGGCCGTAGCCCAGGCTGGCCTTGAGGGAGGGCCCGTGGATGCCCAGGCGGCGCAGGCCGATGACCGTGCGCAGGGCGTAGACCGAGGTGACCGCGAAGGACAGGGCCATCGACAGCAGCAAGCCCGTGGCGCCCAGCTTCAGCATGGGCAGGAACAGCCCGATGCCCAGCAGCAAGAGCACCCAACGCAGCAGGGCCAGGCCGGTGTGGGCCGTGGCCCGCCGCTCGTTGCGCAGCCAGGCCTGACTGACCTGGAAGAGCGCCTGGCCGACGACCACCGCCAGCCCCGCCG
>CALCXL010000029.1 GCA_937907595.1 uncultured Pseudomonadota bacterium | reverse complement strand
TCACCCGAGCGGCGAAGCGGTCGATCACCAGCCGCATCCGAAGCCGGTTCTGCTCCTGGCCGCTGACCTTCGACGCGGCGCGCAGCCTCGCCTCGAGCGCCTCCTTGAAGCCGAGCGGGGTGGTGTAGCGGCTCACTGCGCGGAGCCTCCTGGGAGAGCATTGGCGACATCGTTGATGGAGAACAGGCCGCGAGCGAGGCCCTGTTCCATCGCCTGCTCGATGAACTCGGGGGACACGCCCGCCGCGGCGCAATCCCTGACGGTGCGGGCGGCCCCGGTGATGGGGACGGCGCCGAACCAGGAACGATCGCTGGGTCCGAGGTCGGCGAAGTGCAGCCGGAGCCCCTCTGGAACGCGGAGGCGCCGCTGCCTCCAAGAGGCAGGCACCGTCATCTCCAGCTCGTGAGGGAGAAGATCAGAGAGCTCGTGGCGCACCAGGGCAGTCTCGTGGCTGAACACGCCTTGCCGCTCGCTCCACAGCCAGCAGACGACCAGGTCCTCGTCCTCGCTCGACGGGAAGTGGACCAGTCGGTAGATGCCTCGCCGGACACGCACGACCTTGCCGTTCGCCAGGTACTTGTGCAGCAGCGGGGAGCTGAAACCGGCCTCGGCTGCCTCAGCAGTCGTGAAGTACCCGGCCTGGGCGACCGCGAGCGCGTAGAGGGTGTCCCAGGAAGGTGACCGCGTCGACACGCACAAACCTTAACCCAGGGTTAATCTTCGTGCGCGACTCCGGTCGCGGAGTTCAACATCCAGTACGGTCCCGGCCCCCTGCAGAATCGAAAAACCCCGCCAAAGCAGCGCCTTGGCGGGGTCGGAATCGTAGTGGGCGATCCTGGATGAATATGGAACCTTCTGGCTCGGCGGCGCGACCTTGGATGTCCAGCGGTTCGCTCTCCTTGGCGCCTCGAGCGCGTGTTGAGCGGCCGATGAGCCTGGAGCAGCCGAGGTCGGGAGTCAGCGCCGTCGCCGGAGCGAACCGACCAGGACAAGCGCGCAGAGCCATCGGACCCCATCGCCGCGGCCGGCGGTCGAGCACGCGATGCCCGGGGCATCCCCCATTGTGTCGGGCGCGCCCTGGGCCGTGCCGTCGCAGTCCTCGTCCAGGCGGTTGCCCTCGATCTCTGCGGCGCCGGGGTGCACGTCGCTGTCCGAGTCGTCGCAGTCGTCAGCCAGCTCGGCCCAATCTGCGCCGGGGTCGCAGCCAGGGTTGGCGTCGTGGGGCTCGGCGGGGTCGCCGTGGCCGTCGCCGTCGCGATCCCGGAACCAGCTGGAGATGGGCAGATCCTCGTCCACGGCGCCGTCGCAGTCCTGGTCGGCCCCGTCGCACACCTCCTCAGCCCCGGGGGACACCGCCGGGTCGCCGTCGTCGCAATCCCCGCCGCCGTTGAGGGTCCCGTCCCCGACCCAGGGCTCGCAGCGGACCCAACCGTCGCCGTCGCCGTCCGCCTCGTCGCCGGGCACGCCCGCGCTGCAGTCGCCGTCCAGCCCGTCGCACAGCTCCGTCGCGCCTGGGTACACGTCGGCGTTGGTGTCGTCGCAGTCGCTGCCGCCCTCCGAGATCGCGGCCATGCCGTCCCCGTCGGCGTCGGGGTCGTCGCAGTCGGGCCGGCCGTCACCGTCCGTGTCGAGGAACTCGTCCACGATCGATCCGTCGCAGTCCGTGTCCAGGCCGTCGTCGCAGGTCTCGGCGGCGCCGGGCCACGCGTCGGGGTTGGTGTCGTCGCAGTCCGCGGGGTCGTCGCAGAGACCGAAGCCGTCGGCGTCGCTGTCGCTGTCGGGGTCGTCGCCGTCGATGAGGGCGTCGCAGTCCTGGTCCACGCCGTCGCACAGCTCGGGCGCGCCGGGGTGGGTCGATGAATTCGCGTCGTCGCAGTCGCCGTCGCACTCGGTCTGCCCGTCCCCGTCGTCGTCCAGCTCCTCGGCCGCGAGGGCCCCGTCGCAGTCGCTGTCCAAGCCGTCGCAGCCCTCGTCCGCGCCCGGATGTCGTGTGGCCGCGGCGTCGTCGCAGTCGGCGCCCGCCAGGCCCACCTCCCCCACCCAGGGTCCGCAGGGCACGTAGCCGTCGCCGTCCCCGTCGACCTCATCGCCCGGCACGGATCCGCTGCAGTCGTTGTCCAGCCCGTCGCAGAGCTCCGGCGCGCCCGGGTGCACCTCGGCCCGCTGGTCGTCGCAGTCCGCGCCCCCGAGCGCCACCGGCGCAAAACCATCGCCGTCGGCGTCGGAGTCCAGGCAGTCGGGGGTGCCGTCGCCGTCGGTGTCCAGGAACTCGTCGACCTGGGAGCCGTCGCAGTCGGTGTCCAGCCCGTCGTTGCAGACCTCAGCCGCGCCCGGCCAGGTGGCGGGGGCGTCGTCGTCGCAGTCGGCGGGATCGGCGCAGGCGGAGATGTTGTCGCCGTCGGCGTCCGTGTCCGGGTCGTCGGCGTCCACGAGCCCGTCGCAGTCGTCGTCGTGCCCGTCGCAGAGCTCGGGGGCGGTGGGTGAGGTGGTGGGTTCGGCGTCGTCGCAGTCGCCCGTGCACTCCGTGAAGGAGTCGAGGTCGTCGTCCAGCTCGTTGGCGCCCAGCGCGCCATCGCAGTCCGTGTCCACGCCATCGCAGCCCTCGGCGGCCCCCGGGTGAAACAGCGGATCGGCGTCGTCGCAGTCGCTCGGAGCCCCCCACGCCGTCACGCAGCCGGGGGTGGCGGCGTCGTAGAAGCCGTCGCCGTCGCCATCGAAGTCCTCGTCCAGGCCGGAGCCGTCGCCCGGGTCATCACAGTCCTGGTCCAGGCCGTCGCAGACCTCCGGCGCCTCGGGGTGGATCGAGGGGGCGTCGTCGTCGCAGTCGAGCAGCACAGCCAAGGCCTGGCACGGGACCACGTCGGCGTCGAGCCAGCCGTCGCCGTCGCCGTCGAAGTCCTCGTCCACGTCCCCGTCGCAGTCCTGATCGACGCCGTCGCATGCCTCGATGGCGTTGGGCGAGATGGCTGGATCGCCGTCGTCGCAGTCGCCGGGGGCGCCCCAAACGGACACGCAGTCGGCCACCGACCCGTCGAAGGCTCCGTCGTCGTCCGCGTCGAAGTCCTCGTCGGTGTCTCCATCGCAGTCGTTGTCGACGGCGTCGCAGAGCTCGGGGGCGCCGGCGTAGACGGTGGGATCGAGCGGGCCGCAGTCCTCGTCGTCGGCCAGGCCGTCGCCGTCGCCGTCCGGCCACGTCCGCACGTGCACCCCGTGGGGGTCGCCCGGATCGAGGGGGATCCACCGCGTGAAGCGCTGGGGCAGGTTGGCGACCGGGTCGAACTCCAGTCGCCCGCGGACGTGGAAGGCGGTCTGCGCGGCCAGGCCGTCGACCACCTCGACGAGGGCGGCGCCGGTGGAAGCGACGTCCACCCAATCGCCGACCTGCACGTCCTGGCCATCGAAGGGCGCGCCCGCGGGCTGGGCTTCCACGTGCACCCGGACCCGCGTGCGTCCGAAGGGGAGGTGGGCGATCTGGTGCCAGGCGAAGCCGCCGGTGGTGGAGAGGCCGCCGCGGGCGATGGGCGCAGATTCGTCGGCCTGGGTGAGGTGGACGGCGGGGCCGAAGGGCGTGCCGCCGTCGTTGCCCCGGCGCACCCTCAAGCGGCCCGCCTCAGGGTGACCAGGGCTGGGGCCGCCGCTGTTGCGCCCGTAGACGACGAGGTCGCTGAAGCCGTCGCCGTCGAAGTCGCCCGCGCCGACTTCGGCCCCCTTGTACACCAGGAGGGAGATTGTGCTGAGTTGCCAGTCCGCGCTCGCAGGCAGGCCGGCCTCCGCGCCGCGGTACACGCCGACCCAGCCGGAATAGCGGGAATGGGAGATCTCGGCGTGAGGGGCGCCTACAGCAGCGTCGCTGTAGCCGTCGCCGTCGAAGTCGGCAGCGCCCCCGAGCCCCGAGCCGAAGGTCAGGCTGGCGTAGCTCGCGTAGGTGCTCGCCGCCAGGGTGAGGAACGAGCTCGACACGGGCGCCGGTCCCGACGGGCCGCCGTGGAACGCTTCGACGTAGCCTTGCGTGTAGGGCGGGACCTCCCAGTTCGGGGCGGACACGAGCACGTCCCCGTAGCCGTCTCCGTTGAGGTCGCCGGCCTGCCGGGGGCGACCGCCGAAGGCGCAGTTCGAGGTCAGGCCGTGGGCGCGCCAGTCGGACGTGGCCGCCAACCCGCTCGCGGAGCCGAGGTACGCGTCGATCCAGCCGACGTCCGCGCCGGGCGGTCCGTCGCCCCACACCGCCCCCACCAGCAGATCCTCAAAGCCGTCCCCATTCACGTCCCCTCCGCGCGAGACCCGGCCGAACGAGGCGCCGTCCTGCCCGCCGACGGCGCTCCAGCTAGGCGAGGCGGCCAGCCCGGTCGGGGAGCCCAGGTACAGGAACGCCCCCCCTTCGTCCGTGAACGCATCGTCCCAGCCGGTCGCCCCCACCGCCAGGTCGTCGTAGCCGTCGCCGTCGACGTCGAGCGCGGCGACGAGCCCCAGCGCGGCGCCCTCCTGGTCGCCCTCGAGCGTCAGCGTGGGCTCAGCAGACAAGCCGGTGGCGGAGCCGGGGAAGACGAACACGCCACCTTCGCCGACCTCGCCGTCGCTCCAACCGAACGCCCCCAGCGCGAGGTCGTCGTAGCCGTCGCCGTCAAAGTCGCCGAAGTCCACCCAGCCGAGGCTCGAGTCCGCCTGGGCCGGGCTCCAGTTCCAGACCGAGCCGCCCAGCCCCGACGGACCGCCCAGGTACAGGTCCACCCGACCGTCGTCGGCCAACACCTCGGTGCGTCCGGGCCAGACGGAGAGCAGGTCATCGTAGCCGTCGGCGTTGACGTCAGCAGTGGCGAAGTAGATGCCCCGCCGGTCGTCCGTCGTCGACGACTCGACCCCCCAGTCCTCGTCCCCCAAGCCGCTCCCCGCGCCGACGAAGACCTCCACCCGGCCTTCAGCGCCCGCGGATCCGCCCCACTCCGACGCGACCGCCAGGTCCGCGAAGCCATCGCCGTCCACATCGCCCAGCCCGGCCGCCTGAACCCCGACGTGCTGCCCGACGTCCGTGCCCACGAGCGACCAGAAGTCCCCCGTCGCCACCGATGGCCAGGTGCTCGCGCCGAAGAAGGCAAGGAGGCGCCCCCTCTCGTCCGTCCCCCAGGCGGGCGCGCCGACCGCGAAGTCGGGAAAGCCGTCGGCATCCACATCCCCCAGCGACTCCACCGTGGCGCCGAGCTGCGCGGTGCAGGAGCCCCAAGTGCAACCCCGGGTGGCCCAGGACGCCGACGCCTCCAGCCCGGCCGGCCAGCCCGCGAAGATCGCCACCTGCCCCTCCGAGCCGCCCCGCTGCGGCGCGCCGACCACGAGATCGGGGAAGCCATCGCCGTCGATGTCGCCCGGACCCGCGATGGAGAAGCCGAAGGCGGCGTCGGCCTGGTCGCCTTCGAGCGTGGTCCAGGGGCTCGCCCCAGGGCCCGCTGCGTTGCCGCGGAACAGGTACACGGCGCCGGCGTCCTCGAGCACGCCGCTGAGGTACCGGTTCCAGCCCGGCGCGCCCACCGCGAAGTCGGCGAACCCATCGCCGTCGAGATCGCCCACGCCGGTGAGGCTGCCGTTGCCGCCGCCGATGTCCGCGCCGTCGGTCGCGGCGTTGGGTCCGTACACCTGCGCGACGGTCCAGGTCCAGTCGGGCGCCGATCCCGGCCCGGTCGCGCTGCCGAGGTACAGATCGACCCGCCCCTGGTCGGCTTGCGCCCCGTCCGCGTCGGGCGCCGACACAAGCAGATCGCCGAAGCCGTCCCCATTCACGTCGCCCACGCCCGCCACGCTCCAGCCCAGGTGGCCGCCCGCGACGTCGCCGAGGACCACCCAGTCGGGATCGACGGCCGGGCCCCCGTCCGCACCGAACCACACAGCGACGCGGCCCTGCTCCGAGAGGGTCTCCGTCCAGAAGCGCGCAGGCACCGCGATGTCGTCGAAGCCGTCCCCGTTGAGGTCGCCGACTCCCCGAGCACCGAGCCCAAAGCCCGATCCCGCCGCGCCGGACGCGGTCCACGCTGCGGCAGCCGCGAGGCCGTCGGAAGAGCCCAGGTGGAGCCAGACCGCGCCTTCGTCGACGGCCGCGCCGTCGTATCCGCTGGAGGCGATCAAGAGGTCGGCGTAGCCATCGCCGTCGACGTCGCCGGCCCGCGCCAGCCCGTCACCCAGCAGCGCATCCGCCTGGCCGCCCTCCCAGGTCTGGGTGGCGACGGAGTCGATTGGGCCCTGGAACAGGGCGTAGGACGAGGAAGAGGACGGCGGGGCTTCGGCCTGGCAGGCCGCCGCTGCGATCGCGAGAATCCCCACCGCGCTTGCCTGGCGCATTCGCCCTCCCCGGGCAGCATATCGGAGGAGCTCAAGGCCCGGGCGCGGCCCAGCCCCGCCCAGGACACGAAGAGCGCCGCCAGAGCAAGACCTGGACGGGGTCGGAGTCGTCCTGCGCGGCACCGCGGGAACGCCGAAAGCTCCCGGGTCACCGGGGCGCTCCATGGGCCGGCAAGGAGGCGTTTCTTTACTTCACCGCAGGAATACCTACCATTCAGGTATGACTACGACGGTATCGAGCAAGGGCCAGGTGACGATCCCCAAGGAGCTGCGGGATCGACTCGGCATCGAACCAGGCACCCGGCTGCAGTTCGAGGCCGAGCGCGGGCGGCTGGTCGCGCGGAAGGTCCAACCGACGGATCCCTTCGCCAAGTGGGCCGGGGCCTTCGCCGACGGGACGCGGAGCGATGACCTGCTGGCGTCCCTGCGGGGAGAGCCGGAGCCTTGATCACCGCGATCGACACCTCGGTCCTGTTCGACTTCCTCCTGGGCGACCCCGTGCACGGACAACCGAGCGGATCCGCCCTGCGAGAGGCGTCAGCTGAAGGTCGGCTCGTCGCCTGCGGCCCGGTCTGGGCGGAGACCCGAGCCGGGATCGGCGCCGCCGCCCTGGGAGATGCGTTGGACGACCTGGGGATCCACTTCGATCCGATCACGAGGCAGTCGGCCGAATTGGCCGGGCGCCTCTGGGCGGAGTACCGCGCCCGCGGAGGGGGCCGCCGCGACCGGATCGTCGCGGACTTCCTCATCGGCGCCCACGCGCTCGAGCAGGCGGACCGGCTCCTGACACGAGATCACGGGTTCTACCGGGACTACTTCGCCGAACTCGCGGTCCTCGCACCCGCCGCGGCGCCGTAGCAGCCGGGGACTCACCGCTCCGTGCTCCATCCCCAACGCGGTCCCCACCCCTCCAGAACGGACGAAGCCCCGCCGGAGGTCCGACGGGGCTTCGAGATGGTGGGCGATACTGGACTTGAACCAGTGACTTCTACCGTGTGAAGGTAGCACTCTACCAGCTGAGTTAATCGCCCTCAGTCCGCCGCAAGAAGCGCGGGCCGGGAGATCTACAATCATCTTTTCGTCGGGTCAAGGAGGACCACCCAAGATGAACAAGTCCGAGCTGATCACGGCCGTGTCCGATGCCACGGGGCTCACGCGGGCCGACGCCGCGCGGGCGGTAAACACGACCCTGGGCACCGTCGCAGAACGCCTGGCGGGGGGCGATCCGGTCAGCCTGGACGGCTTCGGGACCTTCGACCGCGTCGAGCGGGCCGCACGCACCGGACGGAACCCCCGCACCGGGGAGGCCGTCCCCATTCCCGCGCGCCCCGCCGTGCGCTTCAAGCCAGCGCGCGCCCTCAAGGACTCCCTGCAGACCGACCCCCTCTGAGTCGCCGCCCAGAACGAACGAAGCCCAGACCATCAGCCTGGGCCCCGCATGTTCCCTGACGGCAGGGAATCGACCTCAACCGATCAGGTCGCGCTCGCTGAAGAAGAAGGAGATCTCCCGCGACGCGCTCTCGGCGCTGTCGCTGCCGTGGCACGCGTTGCGCCCCATGGACTCCGCGTACAGCTTGCGGATGGTGCCCTCGTCGGCCTTGGCCGGGTTGGTGGCGCCCATCACCGAGCGGTGGTGCAGGATCGCGTTCTCCCCCTCCAGGACCTGGGCGAAGATCGGGCCCTCGGTCATGAAGTCGACGAGCTCGCCGTAGAAGGGGCGCTCGGAGTGCTCCGCGTAGAAGGCCTGGGCCTGCTTCACCGTCAGCTGCGTGCGCTTGCAGGCGACGACGCGAAGGCCGTTGTCCTCGAAGTGCTGCAGGATGTTGCCGGCGTTGCCCGCGGCGACGGCGTCGGGCTTGATCATCGAAAGGGTGCGCTCGATGGCCATGTCAGTCTCTCCAAATGGATCGGTGCGTGGCCCCCAGGAACGGGAGCCAGGCGGGTTGTTTGTCTCGAATTCGAATCAGGCCTGGGCGGCTTCCAGCAGGCCCTGCTCCTTGAGCAGCCGCTGCATGGTGATGCCCATGTCCGATGGGGACTTCACGACCGCGATGCCGGCGTCCGTCATGGCGTCCATCTTGCTCTGCGCGGTGCCCTGACCGCCGGAGACGATGGCGCCCGCGTGGCCCATGCGACGTCCCGGAGGCGCCGTCTGGCCGGCGATGAAGCCGACCACGGGCTTGCCCTTGAGGTTGGCCTTGATCCAGGCCGCGCCCTCCTCCTCCGCCGAGCCACCGATCTCACCGATCATGATGAACGCGATGGTGTCGTCGTCCGCCGCGAACAGCTTGACCACGTCGATGAACTTGGTGCCGATGATCGGGTCTCCGCCGATGCCGACGCAGGTCGACTGGCCGATGCCCAAAGCGGTCAACTGGCCCACCGCTTCGTAGGTCAGCGTGCCGGAGCGCGAGAGCACCCCCACCTTGCCGGGCAGGTGGATGTGGCCGGGCATGATCCCGATCTTGCACTCGCCCGGGGTGATGACGCCGGGGCAGTTCGGGCCGACGAGGCGGCTGCTGCTGCCCTCCAGCGCGCGCTGCACAGCGAGCATGTCCCGCACCGGGATGCCCTCGGTGATCGTGATGATCACCGGGATCTCCGCGTCGATGGCCTCCAGGATCGCGTCCGCCGCGAAGGGCGGGGGCACGTAGATCGAGGTGGCGTTGGCGCCGGTGGCCGCCACCGCGTCCCGCACCGTGTTGAAGATCGGCACCCCGTGCTCGGACTTCGTGCCGCCCTTGCCGGGGACCACGCCGCCCACGACGTTCGTGCCGTACTCGATGGCCTGCTGCGTGTGGAAGCTGCCGTGCTTGCCGGTGATTCCCTGGACGAGCAGGCGGGTGTTCTTGTCGACGAGGATGGACATGCTTACGCCCCCACCGCGGCAACCGCCGCCTTCGCGCCTTCGGCCATGGTGCCGACCGCGGTGATGTTGAGGCCCGACTCGGCCAGCAGCTTCTTGCCGATCTCAGCGTTGGTGCCTTCCAGGCGCACGACCAGCGGCACCTGCAGACCCGTCTCCTGAACGGCCGAGATCACGCCCTGGGCGATGATGTCGCACTTCATGATGCCGCCGAAGATGTTGACGAAGATCGCCTTCACCGCCGGGTCGCTGGTGATGATGCCGAAGGCCGACGCCACCTTCGCCGCCGTGGCTCCACCGCCGACGTCCAGGAAGTTGGCGGGCTCCGCGCCGAACAGCTTGATGGTGTCCATGGTCGCCATGGCCAGGCCCGCGCCGTTGACCAGGCAGCCGATGGAGCCGTCGAGCTTGATGAAGGACAGGCCGTGCTTGCCTGCCTCCACCTCCGACGGGTCCTCTTCGCTCAGGTCGCGCATGGCCACGATGTCCGCGTGCCGGTACAGCGCGTTGCTGTCGAAGTTGAGCTTGGCGTCCAGGGCCATGACGTCGCCGGAGCCCGTGACCACCAGCGGGTTGATCTCCAGCTGGCTGCAGTCGGTCTCCATGAAGGCGTCGTACATGCCCCGGAAGAACTTGATGGCGGAGCGCTGCTGCGCCTTGTCCGTCAGCCCCAGGGCGAAGGCGAGCTGCCGGGCCTGGAAGGCCGCGAAGCCGACGGCCGGGTCGATCCACACCTTGAAGATCTTCTCCGGGCTGTGCTCGGCGACCTCCTCGATGTCCATGCCGCCCTCGGTGGACGCCATGATCACGATGCGGCCCACCGCCCGGTCCAGGAGCACGCCGACGTACAGCTCGCGGGCGATGTCGCAGCCCTCTTCGATGTACAGGCGCTGGACCAGCTTGCCCTCGGGGCCCGTCTGGTGGGTCACCAGGGTCATGCCCAGGATCTCCTCCGACAGGCTGCGGACCTCGTCGATGCTGCGCGCCAGCTTCACGCCGCCGCCCTTGCCTCGACCGCCCGCGTGGATCTGCGCCTTGACGACCCAGATGCTGCCGCCCAGCTTCTCCGCGCCGGCCACGGCCTCGTCGACCGTGAAGGCGACCTCCCCGCGGGGGGTGGCTACGCCGTAGCGGCGGAGGATCTCCTTGCCCTGATGCTCATGAACGTTCATCGCTGCTCCGTCTGGGGGGCTGGTGGACTAGGAGTTGTTGACGAGCTCGGCCAGGGCCTGCACCGCCGCGGCCGACGCGTCGAGCGCCGTCTTCTCGTCCGCGCTGAGGGGGACCTCGATGACCTTCTCGACGCCGCCGGCGCCGATGATGGTCGGCACGCCGAAGTAGATGCCGTCGTACCCGAACTCGCCGCTCAGGTAGGCGGCGCAGGGCAGCATGGCCTTCTGGTCCTTGAGGTAGGACTCGGCCATGCGCACCGCGGAGGCGGCAGGCGAGAAGAAGGCCGAGCCGTTGCCCAGCAGGCCAACGATCTCACCACCGGCCTTGCGGGTGCGGCTGACGATCGCGCCCAGCGTGTCCTCGTCCAGCAGCTCGGTGACCGGCACGCCTCCCACGTTGGCGGAGCTGAGCAGCGGGACCATGGAGTCGCCGTGGCCACCCAGGGTCATGGCCTGCACGCCCTTGACCGAGCAGCCGATGCCGTCGGCCAGCAGGTAGCGCAGGCGCGCGCCGTCGAGCACGCCCGCCATGCCGCAGACCTTGTGGGTCGGGAAGCCGGTGGCCTGCTGCATGGCCAGCACCATCGCGTCCAGGGGGTTGGTGATGACGATGACGAACGCGTTGGGCGCGACGGCCTTCAGCTTGCCGCCCACGTCGCGCACGATGCGCAGGTTGATCCCGATGAGATCGTCCCGGCTCATGCCCGGCTTGCGGGGCACGCCCGCGGTGACGATGACGACGTCCGCGCCGGCGATGTCGTTGTAGTCCGACGTGCCGGTGACGCTGCCTTCGTAGCCGTCGACGGGGCTGCCCTGGGCGATGTCCAGGGCCTTGCCCTTCGCGGTGCCTTCGGCGGCGGGGATGTCGAGCAGGACGACGTCGCCCAACTCCTTCTGGGCACAAAGCAGGGCCATGATGCCGCCGATCTGGCCGGCACCGATGAGCGCGATCTTGGGGCGCTTGTCAGACACTGGAGACTCCTCGATTCAAGTCGTGGAGCCGCATGCCGCCGCGGGGGCCGGCCGCGGCGTGTGGATTCAGGTCAGTTCATGTTCGCGATGATGGCGTCGCCGAACTCGCTGCACTTCAGCTTCGTGGCGCCCTCCATCAGGCGCTCGAAGTCGTAGGTCACGGTCTTCTTGCCGATGGCGCCTTCGATGCCCTTGACGATGAGCTCGCCGGCCTCGCCCCAGCCCATGTAGTCGAACATCATCACGCCGCTGAGGATCACCGAGCTGGGGTTCACCTTGTCCTGGCCGGCGTACTTGGGCGCCGTGCCGTGGGTGGCCTCGAAGATGGCCTCGCCCGTCAGGTAGTTGATGTTGGCGCCGGGCGCGATGCCGATGCCGCCGACCATCGCCGCCAGGGCGTCGCTGATGTAGTCGCCGTTCAGGTTCAGGGTGGCGATGACGTCGTACTCGGCCGGACGCAGGAGGATCTGCTGGAGCATGGCGTCGGCGATCACGTCCTTGACGATGACCTCGTGCCCGTCCTTCTTGCAGAGCGTCCACGGGCCGCCGTCGATCAGCTCGCCGTCGTACTCCTGGCGCGCCACCTCGTAGCCCCAATCCTTGAAGGCCCCCTCGGTGAACTTCATGATGTTGCCCTTGTGCACCAGCGTGACGCTGCGGCGCTTCTGGGCGAAGGCGTAGTCCATGGCCGCGCGCACCAGGCGCTTCGTGCCGTCCTCGGAGACCGGCTTGACGCCGATGCCCGACGTCTCCGGGAAACGGATCTTCGTGACGCCCATCTCGTTCTGCAGGAAGTCGATGACCTTCTTGACCTCCGGGGTCCCGGCCGCCCACTCGATGCCGGCGTAGATGTCCTCCGAGTTCTCCCGGTAGATCACCATGTCGACCTCACCCGGCTCCTTGACGGGGCTGGGCACGCCCTCGAACCAGCGGACGGGGCGCACGCAGGTGTACAGGTCCAGCTTCTGGCGCAGCGCCACGTTCAGGGAGCGGATGCCGCCGCCGACGGGCGTGGTCAGGGGGCCCTTGATGCCGATCAGGTACGCGCGGATCGCGGTCAGCGTGTCCTCGGGCAGCCACTCGCCCCAGAGCTCGTTGGCCTTCTCACCGGCGAAGACCTCGTACCAGGCGATCTTGCGGTCGCCCTTGTAGGCCTTCTCCACCGCTGCATCGAAGACCCGAACCGCCGCAGCCCAGATGTCCGCGCCGATGCCGTCGCCCTCGATGAAGGGGATGATCGGGTGGTTGGGCACGTTGAGGGCGCCGTCCCGGATGGTGACGGCTTCGCCTTCGGTGGGGGGCGTGAACTTGGTGAATTCGGCCATGCGTAGCTCCGACAGCGGGCGGGATCGGGGGGTGCGCGCCGGGGGGCCGAACGGCCCTCATCGCGCGTGGGCGCGGAGTGTAGAGCCACCCCTCAGCACCGTCAAGGCGGGGTGAAGGGTCTTCTTGCCCCCCAAAACGGCAGCGGGCGCCCCGGTCACCCAGGACGCCCGCCGCGCGGGAACCGAGTGAACGGTCCGCTAGAGGACCATGTTCCGCAGCGCGTCGACCTTGTCGGTCGTCTCCCACGTGAAGCGCGGCCCGCTGCGGCCGAAGTGGCCGTACGCGGCGGTCGCCTTGTACCCGGGCTTCAGCAGCTCCAGGTGGGCGATCAGGTCGGCGGGCTTCCAGGGGAAGACCTCCCGCGCGGCGGTGGCGATCTTCTCGTCGGAGACCTTGCCCGTGCCGAAGGTGTCCACGAAGACGTTCATGGGGTCGGCGACGCCGATGGCGTAGGCCACCTGCACCAGGGCGCGCTCGGCCAGGCCGGCGGCGACGATGTTCTTCGCCACGTAGCGCGTGAGGTACGCCGCCGAGCGGTCGACCTTGCTGGGGTCCTTGCCCGAGAAGGCGCCGCCGCCGTGGGCGCCGTGGCCGCCGTAGGTGTCGACGATGATCTTGCGGCCGGTGAGGCCGGCGTCGCCCATGGGGCCACCGACCACGAAGCGGCCCGTGGGGTTGATGTAGTACTTCGTGTTCGCGTCGAGCAGCTCCGCGGGGAGGGTCTTGAACACGACCTCCTGCTTGATGCCGGCCACGAGCTCCTCGTGGCTGATGTCCTCGGCGTGCTGCGACGAGACGACGACCGCGTCGATGCGCTTCGCGACGCCGTTTTCGTACTGGATGGTGACCTGGGTCTTGCCGTCGGCGCGCAGGTGCGGGAGGCGGCCGTCGCGGCGAGCGGCCGTCAGGGCCTCCGTCAGGCGGTGGGCCCACCAGATGGTGGCCGGCATGTACTCCGGCGTCTCATCGATGGCGTAGCCGAACATCATCCCCTGGTCGCCCGCGCCCTGCTCCTTGTGCAGGCCGTCGCCGGCGTTCACGCCCTGGGCGATGTCGGGGCTCTGGGTCTCGAGGGCGTTGAGCACCGCGCAGGTGTTGCCGTCGAAGCCCTTGTCGCTGTGGTCGTAGCCGATGTCGATGACGGCCTTGCGGACCAGCGCGGGCACGTTCAGCACGGCCTTCGTGGTGATCTCTCCCGCGACGAGCACGAGGCCGGTCTTGACGGACGTCTCGCAGGCCACGCGGCTGGTCGGGTCCTGCTCGAGGCAGGCGTCCAGGATCGTGTCGCTGACGACGTCGCACATCTTGTCGGGATGACCCTCGGTGACAGATTCCGAGGTGAAGAAGTAGTTCTGGGGCATGAGGGGGGTCTCTCGGTGAACGATCGTAGGAGCGGGCGACGGCATTGCCGGACGCTCCACAGCGCCCCGGGCGCCGTTTGTGGCCGCGGAATATAGCCGCTGAGCCCAATGCGTCAAAAAATGGTTCCAGGTCTGAGTCGGGGCGGGCCTCTTCAGAGCCGGAGGCGGGGGTCCTGGGGGCCCTCGGCGCGGACGACCTCCACCCCGTGGGCCTCCAGGTAGTCCAGGCCGTTCTCCCCCGCGTAGCCGCCGCTGACGACGTAGACGCGGACGATGCCGGCGTGGTGGATGAGCTTGCTGCACATCATGCAGGGCTCCCCGGTCACGATCATCCACGCGCCTTGGGTCTTGACCCCGCTGGCCGCGCAGTTGCAGACGACGTTCATCTCCGCGTGGTGGCAGCCGATCTCCATGCGGGTGCCCGAGACGACCTGCTGCGTGTCCCGCAGGCACTCGTCGCCGCCGCAGAGGTGGCCGCCGCCGCGCGGACCGCCGTTGTAGCCGTCCATGAGGATCACGTTGCGCTCGGGATCGAGCAGCAGCGCCCCGAACTTGCGGCGCGGGCAGTTGCTGGCCTTCGCCAGGGCCAGGCACTGCTCGATGCGGATGCTGAGGTGCTTGTCCTTCACCGCGCTACCGGGACCACTCGACGTCCAGGGCCGCCTTGCGCTCTCCCTGCAGGGTGCGCAGGCGGTTCCGCATGGCGCCGACCGTGCCCGGCTCGCCGACCAGGACCACCCGCACGGTGCGCTCGGGCTCCGGCTCCAGCTCCGGCTCGGGGAGCACCGAGGGATCCGGGGGCGCCTCAGCGGGCACGTGTCCGGCGACGGGCCGCGCCCGGGCCTGCTCGGCCTCCACCTCCACGTCGGCGCCGGCCGCAGCCGCCGCGGCCTGGGCAGCCTGCTCGGCCTCCCAGCGCTGCCGCTCCTGCATCAGCTCCCCGCGCCGCTTGCGGAAGGCGGAGACCCGCTCCTCGTTCCGCTCCCGGGCCGACAGCG